>DAINRN010000333.1:0-4691 GCA_036741815.1 Acidobacteriota bacterium | reverse complement strand
GCGGGCTTCGTGCGGAACCCCGAGGCCGCGATGACCCTTCGACGGCCCGCCTTCTTGGCGGCGTAGAGCGCGTCGTCCGCGGCCTTCTTCCAGGCGTCCAGGTCCATGCTCTCTTCGAGCATGGCCACGCCGGCGCTGAAGGTGCACTGGAACGTGCCGCCGCCGGCCACCTGGTGCTCGAGGTGCGCGAACTCCTCCAGCAGGCGTGAGATGAGGCGCGTGGTGTCAGCCTCCGCCAGGTCCTCGATCAGGACCGCGAACTCCTCGCCGCCGTACCGTCCGATCGTGTCGGGCTGGCGCAGGCGCCGGCGCAGCAGCGCGGCCAGGGCGCCCAGGACGCGGTCGCCCACGGGATGGCCGTACTTATCGTTGACGGCCTTGAAGTGGTCGAGGTCGATCATGACCCAGGCGCTGAGCTTTCCGGCGTGCCGCTGCTTCAGGGACAGCGCGGCGCGGGCCCGCTCCAGGAACGCGGTGTGCGTGAGCAGCCGGGTGAGGCCGTCGCGGTCGAGCAGGCCCTTGAGGAAACGCGATCGTTCCAGCCTGGCCGCCACGGCGGACAGGAGCAGCGGGGGAGGCACGGGCTTCAGGAGGTGGTCGTCGCCCCCGACCTTGGCCGTCTCGATGCGGGCCTGGAGCTGGCCGTCGGTGGTCAGGAAGATCACGGGCAGGGCCGCGTGGCGCTCGTCCTGGCGGAGGTAGCGGACGAGGTCGTAGCCCGTGATCCCGGGCAGCATGATGTCCATGAGGACCAGGTCCGGCTTGAAGGCGACCAGGTCGGCCTCGAACCGCGTGGGGTCGTCGCAGACGCACACGTCGTAGCCCGCGGATTTCAGGACCGCGCTCACGAAGGCGGACTGGTGAGGGTCGTCCTCGACCGACAGGATCCGCGCCGACTCCGGCCGGTTCCTCTCCAGGAGGTGTTGCAGCCGGCGCATCAGGGCTTCCCAGTCCACCGGCTTCTCGAAGTAGCCGTCGGCCCCGCAGTGGATGGCCTCGACCTTGTCCAGGAACGGCGAGAGCGGGCTCAGGATCAGGATGGGCAGCGCCTCCGCCGCCGCCAGCGGCAGGCCGCGGATGTGCTCGGCCAGGTCGTAGCCCGAGCCGTCCGGCAGGCGGATGTCGGTGATCACGCCGTGCGGCAGCGCCTCCTCGAGCGCCTTCACCGCCTCCGCCTTTGTCCGCACCGCCCGCGCCTTCATCCCCTCGCTCTCGAGCAGATGGGTCAGGCTCTGACGCACCTGCTCGTCGTCGTCCACGATCAGGATGCTGTCCGGCCCGTGCGGGACGGTGGCGGTCTCCTTCGGGGCCTCGGGGCGCGACTCGCGGGCGCTGCCGAAGATCTCCCTCATGCTCGCGACGAGCCCGCGCCACCGCTCGAGGTCGTCGGGGGCGGGGACCGAGCCCTGCCGAATCAGGGCCGCGCACTCGCGCTCCCCGCGCAGGCCCAGGGCGGTGACCTCGGGGAAGCCGTACGAGGTGCCGGCGCCGGCGAAGGCGTGGAAGCGGCGCCGCAGCTCCAGGAACGAGGTGCTGTCCGCGGGGTTCTGGGCCAGGGCGTCGAGGAGCTGGGTGATCTGGTCGAGCCGCGCCGCGGCCTCGTGGACGAACGAGGCGCGCAGGTGGCCGTACGCGTCCTCCCAGGATTCCATCGTCAATGTCCTGCCCCCAGCACCGAAAGGAGGCGGGCGGGGAGCGTGATGGGGTCGAAGGGCTTGGGGATCACGCCCGCCGCCCCAAGGGGCTTCAGCTCCTGCGCGTCGTCCGAGGCGGCGCTCATCAGCACGACGGGGATGCCGGCCGTGGCCGTCTCGCCCCGCAGCGCCCGAAGAGTGGCCCGACCGTCCATGGCCGGCATCATCAGGTCCAGGAGGATCGCGTCGGGATGCTGCTCGCGCGCGAGGCGGACCCCTTCCGGACCGCTGCTGGCGGTGATCACCTGCATCTCACCGCGGGTGAGGCTCAGGGTCGCGATCTCGCGAATGTCGCGCTCGTCATCGATGATCAACACCTTCAATACTGAATCTCCCGAGGCCGCGATGTACGGGTGGCCACCATGCAGCATGCAAGAATCATAGGCGCTCGGTTCCGGGCCCAAAAGGGCCTATTAATCTATTGAGGCCTTGAGGGTTATGCGGGTCTGGACTGTCTCGCCCGACTCGTTCACGCCCACCAGGAACTTTTCCAGGAATTGCCGGTCGGAGAAGGGAACGCCGCCGAGGTCGAGCTCCTCGCCCTCGCGCACCATGACCTCGGTGGTAAGCGTCGTCACATCGGTCGTCAGGGTCTGCCGGTCGAGCAAATACCTGAAGGAAGGCGTGAGGCGGACGCGAAGGGCGCCGTTCCCGACGATGGTGGGCTCCACGACCATGCGCGCCCCGACCTCTTTCCATTGAATGCCGGGTTGCCACAGGCCCTGCCCCTGGCCCCAGACCTGGAACCAGTCCTGGTAGGGGATCTCCTGGCCCACCACGATCTCCCCGCGGCCTCCGCTCATGACCAGCAGCTCCTGCCGCGTCTGCCCCTGCGAGCGGCTGCGCGAAGCCCCGCCGCGGACCACGACGCCGCTCTCGGGCGGGAAGCGGCCGCCGCCGATCCGGACCCCGCCGACGTGACCGGCGCCCGCGGCCTCGACCCCTTGCTGGTGGGCGGTGCGCTCGGACGTCCCCGTCACCACGATCCGGACGTTGCGGGGAATGGCGTCGGGGTCGGCGGACCCGGCCGGCGCGGCGGCGAGCAGGACGGCGGCGAGCCCGGCGAGAGCGTCCATGCCTCCACTGTGCCTGTCCCGCGGCGCGCGCGCAAGGGCTTGATCGCCGGGCCCCTCCCGCATAAGGTGGCGCGATGTTCGGGCTGACCCGCCGCGAGGTCTCCTTCTTGAAGCGCCTGAGCCCGCCCTGGCGGATCCAGCAATTCCTCGACGCCTGCTCGTACGACGTCAAGGGGTCGGGCTGCCGCTCGCCCCGCCGCGTCCTGCGCGAGCGGCGCGCGCAGTGCATGGACGGCGCGCTGTTCGCCGCGGCCGCGCTCCGGGTGCAGGGCTACCCGCCCCTCATCGTCGACCTGGAATCGGTGCAGGACGACGACCACGTCCTCGCCGTGTTCCGCCGCCGCGGCCTGTGGGGCGCCGTGGCGCGGTCCAACTACTCGGGCCTCCGCTATCGGGAGCCGGTGCACGGCACGCTTCGGGGCCTGGTCCTCTCGTACTTCGAGTGGTACCACAACCTGCGAAGGGAGAAAACGCTGCGCCGGTTCTCGCGGCCCGTCAACCTCGCGCGCTTCGACCGGCGGGGCTGGATGACCGCGGAGGACGACCTGTGGGACATCCCGCGCTACCTCGTGGACATCGAGCACGAGACGCTGATGCGGCCCGCCGCGATCAGCGAGCTGGGGACGGTGGACCGGCGGGTGTTCGGGGCGGGACTGGTCGGCCGCGAGTAGCGGCTCAGTGGACCTTGAGGTCCACCCAGAGCGGGAAGTGGTCGGAGACGGTCACCGCCGTCTCCTTGCCCTCGCCAAAGGCCTCCAGCCCGCGCGCATAGACCGCGTCGAGGCGCATGGGGAAGCGGTGCGTCCGGCCGATGCGCTCGAAGGGAGCGGTGAAGCCCTTGCCCTTCATGTACGCGTCGAGGCCCGCGGCCTGGCTGAAGCCGGGAAGCGGGACGGGCACCAGCGGCAGCAGCGAGGAGACCGCGTTGATCGTGTTGAAGTCGCCGCCGACGATGGCGGCGGGCTGCTTCACCGCGTCCGCTACCACCGGCTCGAGCTGCGTCGCCCGCTCTTCCGGCGTGAGCCGCGTATCGAGGTGCACGTTGTAAACGCGGACGCTCCGGCCGGGAAGCTCGGCCGTGGCCGCCATGGCGATCCGGCGCCGGGTGCCGCGGAAGCCGAGGTCGTACTGCTTGAGGCGCAGGACCTCGAGGTCCTTCAAGGGGTACCGGCTGAGGATGGCGAGGCCATGCGTCCCGTCGCCCTCGATCCGGGCCGGGGCGTAGACGAGGTTCAGGTTCAAGGCGTCGGCCAGCCGGGCCGCGCGGTCGTCCCCGGGATGGCTCTCGATCTCCTGCAGCAGAAGGATATCGGCCTGGCTCAGCCGGGGGTTTGTACGGATGGCGCGGGCGAGGCCGGGGACGTCGGCGCCGAAGTGAACGTTGAACGTGACGACGCGCACCGCGCCCGGATGGGCGGCTGGCGCAGTCTCATGCACGGCCACGGCGCAGGGCAGCGCCTGGGGGTCGATCGGGGGGACGTTGGCGCAGAGGGACGCGGCCGCTCTTACAGGTTCGGCGCTGGCCAGGACGAAAGCGACAAGCCAGGGTAGCGGCCCCGGCCGCGAAGGGAAACCACGCAACGCGACACCTCCCAGTGCCGCGCCCCCGTGGCCGGCAACCAATAGATTGTACCGGCTTTCGGCCTACGTGTCGCTGCCTATTGCGCCCGGCCGGCCCGGGGGACTAGACTTGGCGCCTTCCCTCCGCAGCCGGCTGGTGAGGTCTTGCGGGGAGCAGGCATCATGAAAGGCAACGGCGGCCACGAGAACCGGCGCGAACCCCGCGTCTGCCTGGCCTCGGACGTGGAGTGCGAGGTGGAGACCGGCCGCGTCCGCTGGCGCTTCGCCGACCTCAGCGCCGGCGGGATGTTCATCGACGTGTACGACCCGCTGCCCGCGGGCACCCTCTTCCGGCTCCGCT
>DAINRN010000332.1:0-4731 GCA_036741815.1 Acidobacteriota bacterium | reverse complement strand
GAAGAGGACGAAGAAGTCCAGGCGGGTCTCGCGGATCAGCTCGTGTAGCACCCAGGCGCCTACCAGCTTGGGTCGCAGGACGGAGTCGAGGCTTTCGGCGTCGATCTCCTCCAGAGGCTCATAGCCGGCCACGCCCGCGGCGTGTACGATCCCCCTCAGCGGCGGCATCGAGCCGTTCATGTCGCGGAACACCCGGCGCATGTCGTCCGGGCTGGCGACATCGGCCCGTGCCACGAGAACGGACACGCCGGACTGCTCGAGCTGCCCGACTAGCGCGCGGGCTTCGTCGGTGGCCGCCCCCCGGCGCCCCACCAGCACGAGGTGGCGCGCGCCGCGCCCGACCATCCAGCCGGCGATCTGGAGGCCCAGGCCGCCCAAGCCGCCCGTGATCAGATACGTCCCGTCCGCGGCGAAGCGCGGACCCTCCGTCGCCGGCGGCTTGCAGCGCACCAGGCGGGGCACGTATCGTCCTGATCGGCGAAGCGCCACCTGATCTTCGCCCTGGGATTCCCAAAGCTCCGCGAAGAGCCGCTCCGCCTCGTCCGCAGCCACGTCGGCGGGCAGATCCACGATCCCGCCCCGCAGATCGGGGCGCTCGAGCGCAAACGCTCGGTAGAGCCCCCACACAGGGGCCTGCCCGAGGGACGCCGCTCGCGGCGTATCCTCCGCCGGTACCGCCCCGCGCGTCACCGCCCAAAGCTTCGGGGCGGAGTCCCGCGGGGCCCGGGCCAGGGCCCGCGCCAGGTGCAGCACGCTGCCACAGGCCAGCCGTTGCGCGCCGCTCAGTGCCTCCACGGTCAGCCCTTGCGCCTGCACCGTGTCCAGGCTCCACAGGTGGACCACGCCTCGCAGCGGAGCCTCTTGCCCCGCGGCGATGGCCTCCAGCAGCCAGTCGTAGTCGCCCGGCCGCCCGGGATCGATCCGCCACTCTTCTCCCTCGGCGCGCGCCTGGCCCTCGCCGGGGCAGACCATGAGGCAACGTTGTCCCTGGTCTGCCAGCCTCGTCCCCAGGGCCCGACCGATCCCCTCGGAATCCGCGAACACCAGCCACACTGCGTCGGGCTGGGCTTCGCTGGCGGGTGTCTGTGAAGCGCGCGGCCGGTCTCGCCATTCGATCTCGTAGAGCCACTCGTGGGTGGACATGGCGGCCGACTCATCACGGTGGCATCCCACCAGGGTGTCCAGCAGCCTGGGCAGTAGCTCCCTCTCGCCTTCGGAGAAGCCGTTCGCTGTCTCCAGTACGCGCCTCAGCTCCGCGGTGTTGCCCTCCTCGATCCACCGCTGCACCCTGGTCGCGCCCGCCTGATCCCGGCCACCTCCGCGACGTGCCGCGGTTCCGCCCGGCCAGAACCGCTGACGCTGGAACGGGTACGTCGGCAGCGGGACGCGGCGACGGACGAAGGGGCGCTCCAGACCCGCCCCGTCCAGGGTCACGCCGTGGACGTAGAGCGAGCCCGCGGTCTCCAGGACCTGCTTCCAGTCCTCCTGTCCCTCGCGAAGGGACGCGAGCCAGACCGCCCCTTCATCGGGAACGCACTGACTCCCCGCTCCCAGCAGCGTCGTGCCCGGGCCGATCTCCAGGAACACGCGGTGCCCCTGGCCGTGGAGCCATTGCATCGCGGCCGCGAACCGCACCGGCTCGCGAACGTGGCGGCGCCAGTACTTCGCGTGAACGACCAGATCCGCATCGGCCCTCTGCCCGGTCACGTTCGACACGAGCGGCATCCGTGGTGGCCGGTACGTGACCTGCGACGCCACCCGCTCGAACTCGTCGAGCATCGGATCCATCAGGGGAGAGTGGAACGCGTGGGAAACGTTGAGGCGCTTGGCTCTCACCCCCTGGCCAGCCAGCCGCTCGACCATGTCGTCGACCGCCGGCGCGCGGCCCGAGATCACCACGCTGCCCGGCCCGTTGATGGCGGCGATCGACAGGTGCCCGTTCATTCCGGCCAAGGCGTCGGCGACGAGCGACTCGGAGGCGGCCACGGCGGCCATGGCCCCGTCCCGCGGCAACGCCTGCATCAGCCGCCCGCGCGCGGCGATCAGCCTGAGGCCGTCGTCCAGGGTGAAGACGCCGGCCACGCACGCCGCAAC
Source organism: Acidobacteriota bacterium (assembly GCA_036741815.1). Lineage (GTDB taxonomy): Bacteria > Acidobacteriota > Vicinamibacteria > Fen-336 > Fen-336 > DAINRN01. The sequence goes on along the minus strand of DAINRN010000332.1, from coordinate 2,637 downwards.
GTACTCCCCTATGCTGTGGCCCAACACGACCGTCGGCTTGACGCCCCACGAGCGCCACATGGCCGCCAGGGCATACTCGATCGCGAACAGCGCCGGCTGCGTGTAGCCGGTCTCATGGAGGGGCGCACCTTCCTCGCCCTCGGGATAGAGCACCGCGAGCAGGGGTCTCTCCAGATGCTCCCGCAGCAGTGCGTCGCAGCGGTCGAGCGCCTCGCGGAAAGCCGGCTGCGTCTGGTAGAGCTGCCGGCCCATGCCCACGTACTGGGCGCCCTGGCCGGTGAACAGGAAGACGACGCCCGGCGCCTTGGGCGAGGCCTCGCCGTGCACAACGCCCGGCCTCGCCTCGCCCCGGCCGAAGGCGGCCAGCGCTTCCCCGATCTCCGTCGCGGAGCCTCCAACGACCGCAACGCGGTGGGCGAAGTGCGCTCGGCCCGTCAGCGCCGTGAAGCACACGTCGCCCAGCGGCAACGCCGCGCCCGAGCAGAGATGGCCCGCGAAGCGCTCGGCGAGCGCGCGCACCGCCGGCTCCGTCTTGCCCGACAAGCACAGCAGGTGCCGCGGCCTGTCTTCCGCCTCTGGCCGGCCCTCGTCGACGGGCGCCTGCTCCAGGATCACGTGAGCGTTGGTGCCGCTGCCGCCGAAGGAGCTCACCCCGGCGATGCGCGGCTGCATGGCGCGGGGCCACGGGGTCAGCTCCGTCGGCACCACGATCCCGTTCTCCTCGAGCGAGATGTGCGGGTTGACCCGCTCGAGGTGCAGGTGCGGCGGTATCTCTCCGTGCTGAACGACGAGGATCGCCTTCATCAGCCCGACGATGCCGGCCGCGGACTCGAGGTGTCCGACGTTCGTCTTCACCGAGCCGACAGCCAGGCGCCGCTCCGGCGGTCGTCCCCGGCCCAGCGCTGCGCCCAGGGCCGCGACCTCGATCGGGTCTCCCAGCGGCGTGCCGGTGCCGTGGGCCTCCACGTAGCCGACCTGCTCCGGCGCGACGCCGCCGTCCTCGAGCGCCGCCCGGATCAGGGCCTCCTGGGCCAGGCCGTTCGGCACCGTCAAGCCGCTGCTGTGCCCGTCCTGGTTGATCGCCGAGCCTCGGATCAGGGCGAGGATGCCGTCCCCATGGGCGACGGCCTCGGACAGGCGCTTGAGGACGACGATGCCGCAACCCTCCCCGCGCACAAACCCGTCGGCCTTCGCGTCAAACGTCTTGCAGCGACCGTCGGCGGAGGCCATGCGCGTCTTGCACACCATGACCGATCGATCCGGTAACAGGATGACGTTCACTCCGCCGGCCAGCGCGAGGTCGCACTCCCTCGCGCGCAGGCTCCGGCAGGCCAGGTGGACGGCGACCAGGGAGGAGGAGCACGCTGTATCGACGGCCATGGTCGGGCCGTGCAGGCCCAGGAGGTAAGCCACGCGGCCGGCCGCGAAGTTCAGGCAGTTCCCGGTCATGTGATAGGCGTCGATCGCCTCCGGCCCGTGGCGCCTCAGGAGCTCGTCATAGTCATTGAGCGTGATGCCGACGAGCACGCCGGTGCGGCTGCCCTTGAGCCGGTCCGGCGCCTGTCCGGCGCTCTCCAGGGCTTCCCAGCAGACCTCGAGGACCAGCCGGTGTTGCGGGTCGAGGCTCAGCGCCTCGCGGGGCGAGATTCCGAAGAATTCGGGGTCGAAGCCCTCGACGTCCTCCAGGAAGGCACCCCGCCTCGTGTACATCCTCCCGGGCTTCTCGGGATCGGGGTCGTAATAGTCCTCCAGGGCCCAACGGCTCCGCGGGACCTCCGAGACGCCGTCGAAGCCCTCCCGCAACAGGCGCCAGAAGGAGTGCGGGTCGTTGGCCCCGCCGGGAAACCGACACGCCATGCCGACGACTGCGATCGGCTCGCTCTTCTCCCGCTTGAGCTTCTCCAGCTCGTCCTTCAGGCCCCGGACCGCGGCGAGCGCGCGCCGAAGCCGCGAATCGTCGCCGGAGTCCTGCCGCCTCTCAGTCACCCGCGTCCTCTTCGAGAGTACTCACGGGCTTCGGAGGGTGCCGCGCGGCGGGTTCGTTTGGCAGCAGCACCTCGATCGAGGCGAGCTCGTCGTCGAGCATGGCGTCCACATCGCTCTTCGACAGGTGCGCCAGTTCCGCGCCCGCCGGTTGCACGCCAGCGCCGTGCTGGGTGGCGGCCCCGTCCTCCTGCCCGGGCGCACCGAGCCCGATCACCTCGGTGCCGAGGTAGCGGGTCAAGGCATCGACCGTCGGATAGTTGAAGACGAGCGACACCGGCAGCATCACGCCGAGCATCGATCCGAGCCGGCTCTTGAGCTCGACCGACATCAGCGAGTCGAGGCCCATCTGGAAGAACCCCCGCTCGCCGTCGATCGAACGGGAGGCATCGAGCCCCAGCACGGCGGCCACCTCGCCTTCCACACGCGCCCTCAGGAGGCCCCACCGCTCCCCCGCCGCAGCCTGCTCGAGCTGGCGCGTGAAGGTGGCGGCCCCGCTCACCCCGTTCCCGCGCTCGACGGCGGGCGCGCGCTCCGGCATGGGCCTTCCCTCCCGGCCGGCGGCGGGCCCCACGGCGACCTCGTCGAAGAACGCCGGCGCCGACCCCCGCGGGAAGTGCGCGAAGAATTTCGGCCAGTCCATGGGCATCACGG
>DAINRN010000331.1:0-4734 GCA_036741815.1 Acidobacteriota bacterium | reverse complement strand
GCTCGGCCAGCTTCACGTTGTAGTGGTCGGCCACGAACTTCTGGATCATCTCGATGGTGATGGGCTTGTCGTCGGTCTGGAGCAGGTCGCGCAGGATCTCCTGGGCCAGGCCCAGGTCGATGTCGCGGCCGGTGAGGCTGGCGTACGCGATGAGGCGGATGAGGCTGCCCTCCAGCTCGCGGATGTTCGTCCGCACCTTGCTGGCGATGAAGAGGGCGACGTTCTCGGGGATCTCCACCCTCTCCGCCTCCGCCTTCTTCCTCAGGATGGCAACCTTGGTCTCGATGTCCGGTGGCTGGATGTCGGCGATGAGGCCCCACTCGAAGCGGCTGTGCAGCCGCTCCTCGAGGGTGGGGATCTGGCGGGGAGGGCAGTCGCTCGAGATCACGATCTGCTTCTGGGTGTCGTGAAGGGCGTTGAAGATGTGGAAGAACTCTTCCTGCGTGCGGTCCTTGCCGGCGATGAACTGGATGTCGTCCACCAGCAGCACGTCGATGGTCCGGTACTTCTGGCGGAAGGCGGGCAGCCGGTCGAAGCGGATGGCGTTGATCATCTCGTTGATGAAGCGGTCGGACGAGATGTAGACGAGGTTCAGGTGCCGGTTCCGCGCCTGGATGTAGTGGCCGATGGCGTGCATGAGGTGGGTCTTGCCCAGACCCACGCCGCCGTAGAGGAAGAGCGGGTTGTAGGACTTGCTGGGGATCTCGGCCACGGCGCGCGCGGCGGCGTGCGCGAACTGGTTGCTGGACCCCACCACGAAGCTCTCGAAGGTGTACTTCGGGTTCAAGGAAGTGAGCGCGGGAGCCTCGCGGTCCGGGGTCGTCTCCGCCGCGGCCCCGGCCTCGGGCTCGCAGTGGAACGCGACCTGGAGATCGCCCCGGCCGACCTCGGAGAGAGCCTCCACGATCACCCCGTGGTAGTTCTTCGCCAGCCATTCCTTGAACTGCGGGTTGGGCACGCGGACGAGCAGGCTCTTGCCCTCCTGGCGCAGGAACTGGGTGGGCCGGAACCAGGTCGCGAAGCTATGGCGATTGACCTTGGTCTCGACCTTGGCCAGCACCTCGTCCCAGGGGTTCAAGTGCGCGACCCCCCGAGGGGCGAGGCCCACAAAGCGTACAAAACAAAAGAGTTAACGTCGTGGCGCTGGGCCACGTGAGGGGCCCACGCCCATAAGCCCTTTTTGCACAAAGATTTCAACACCTGTGGAAAAGCGCTGCGCGGCTCGGTGAAGCGACAGGCAAAAGGACGCGCCCGAAACGACGCCCCAAAGTATCACACGGCGCCCTGCCCAGACAAGGTTCCTTCCCGGCGTTCGGACCGCCCGTTTGACAACGGCGCCAGGCTTTCCGTAGACTCGACGTTTTCCCGTGGCGACGGCGGATCGCGTGTGCCGCGGGGTACCGGGGGAACTCTAAGCGATGAAGCGGACCTTCCAGCCCAACAACCGGAAGCGCAAGCGGACCCACGGCTTCCTCGTGCGCATGAGGAGCAAGGGCGGTCGTCTCGTCCTCAAGCGGCGGCGACAGAAGCGGCGGAAGCGGATCGGGGCCTGACGGAAGGATGGCCGCCGCTTCGGGGGCGCGGCTGCGTCCCCGAGAGAGGCTGAGCGGGGGGGCCGAGTTCCGCCGGGTCTTCCGCCGCGGTGCGCGCGTCGAATCGGCCTCTTTCCTGCTCCTGGCCGTGGAGAACGGGCACGGTTACCATCGCCTGGGCCTGGCCGCGGGGCGCCGGGTGGGGGGCGCCGTGGCGCGCAATCGCGCGCGGCGGCTGCTGCGAGAGAGCTTCCGCAAGAACAAGCAGGAGGGCGCCGCGGGCCTCGACGTGGTGCTCGTGGCCAAGCAGGAGATCGCGGTGCGGTCCCAGGGAGACGTGGAGAGTGAGTACCGGGAATGCCTCCGACGGCTGGCCGCCCGCCCCGCCCCGCGCCGGGGCCCGGGCCCTCCTCGTCGCTCTTGAGGCCTACCGCGTGACCCTCTCTCCGCTCCTGGGCGGGCACTGCCGCTACCTGCCGAGCTGCAGCGTCTATGCCGAGGAGGCCATCCGCCGCTACGGGGCCCGCCGTGGGGCGCGGCTGGCCGTGGGGCGCGTCCTGCGCTGCCATCCGTTCCACCGCGGCGGCCTCGACCCCGTGCCCTAGAGGATCGGCATGGAAGAACGCCGTCTCCTCCTCGCGGTCGCGCTGTCGCTGCTGGTGCTCACCGGATACCAGCTTCTCTTCGCGCCGCCGCCTCCGCCGCGCACCCCGGCCGCGGCCACCGCCTCCCCCACCCCCGCGCCGAGCGCCCCGCCGGCGCCGCCTGCGTCGGCAACCCCGGCCGCCGCCGCCGTCGCCGCCCCCGTCCCTGCGGTCGCGGACAGCAAGGAGCGGAGGGGCGCCGCGCGATCGCGCCCAAGACGTTCGACCAACGGCTGCGCGAGGGCCTCTTCGTCCCCTCGGCGGAGACCCTCGTGGTGCGCGACGGCCGGGAGGCCGAGCTCAGGTTGCGGTACGCGGAGGGGGACCTGGAGGCCGAGAAGGTCCTGCGCGTGGCGGCCCGCGGCTACCTGGTCCGTGTGGGCGTCTCCGTGCGGCGTGCGGGGCGCGAGCTTCCCAGGAAGATCACCTGGGGCCCCGGGATCGGCAACCCGACGGTGGCGGAGACCGAGGTCCAGGGCTACCAGCCTCCGCAGGCGGTGGCCCTCACCGAGAAGGGCGTGGAGCGCCACCCGGCCGCGACGGGGTCCATCCTCACCCTGGGCCAGGTGCGGTGGGTGGGGATCGAGGGCCACTACTTCGCCGCCCTCTGGGTGCCCCCGGGGGACCAGGGCTCGGCGGAGCTGCGAAGCGTCTCCCTCCCCCCCGGCGAGGACGGCAAGCCCCGCTCCCTGCCCCAGGTGGCGCTGGACCTGGGCACGCGCACGGAGCCGGCGACGCTCTACGTGGGCCCCAAGGACCACCACGCGTTGTCCGCCGCGGGACACGACCTGGCCCTCGTGGTCCCCCTGGGCGACTGGATCGGGCCCATCGTGCTGGCCCTCATGAACCTGCTGCGGTGGGTGCACGGCCACGTGGGCAACTACGGGTGGTCGATCGTGGCCCTCACCGTCGTCATCAACCTCGTCATGGCGCCGCTGCGGCACTTCAGCATCGCCAACGGGATCAAGATGGCCAAGCTGGCCCCCGAGATGCGGGTGATCCAGGAGCGGTACCGCAAGGTGCCCGCCCTCGATCCGCGGCGGCAGGAGATGCAGAAGGAGGTGGCGGCCCTCTACGCCCGCCACGGCATGAGCATGAGCACACAGATGATGGTGGGCTGCCTCCCCCTCCTCCTCACCATGCCCTTCCTCATCGCCTTCTACCGGGTGCTGCAGGTCTCCATCGAGCTCCGGGGCGCGCAGTTCCTGTGGATCCCGGACCTCAGCCAGAGGGATCCCCTCTTCATAACGCCCCTGCTCATGGGGGCGTCGATGTTCATCATGCAGAAGATGACGCCCACGTCCATGGACCCCGCCCAGGCCCGCATGATGATGATCATGCCCGTGGTGCTGGTGGCCATGTTCTTCGCCGCCCCCGCCGGGCTGAACCTCTACTGGCTGGCCAGCAACCTCTGCTCGATCCTGCAGCAGGCGGTCACCCTGAGGATCGTGCACGCCAGCGGCGAAGGGGCGGCCCGCAAGGAGCACCGGAAATGAGCGACCGCGCCTTCACGGGGCGGGACGTGCCCGAGGCCGTGGCCGAGGCCTCCCGGACCCTGGGCGTGCCCGTGGAGAAGCTGCGCTACGTGGTCCTGGAGGCGGGGACCCCGGGCGCCCGCGGGATGGCGGGGACCCCGGCCCGCATCGCGGTGCTGGTGGACGCGGGCGGCGCGGGTCCCGCCCCCGCTCGCGGGCCGGCCGCCCCGCCGCTGCCGCCCGGGCCCCTCCTGCGCAGCCTCGTCCGCGCGCTGGCCGAGGCCGCGGGGGTGGACCTCGCCGCCGAGGTGGAGGAGTCGGAGGGGACGCTGACGGTCCGGGTGGAGGGCCCCGGCTGCTCCCTGCTGCTCGAGGAGGACGGCGAGGTGCTGCGCGCCCTGGAGCACCTCCTGCAGCGCGCCGCCTCGAGGCCGGGGGCGCGGCAGCGCGTCGTCGTGAGCTGCCCCGGCTACCGGGAGAAGCGGGACGACGACCTGCGCGCCGAGGCCCTGGCCCTGGCCCAGGCCGTGCGGAGTGACGGGCAGCCCCGGGAGACGCGGCCCCTGAACGCCTACGAGCGGCGGATCGTCCACATCGCGGTCTCGGAGGAGCCCGGGCTCCGCACCTTCAGCGTGGGGGAAGGCGCCGACCGCCGGGTGACCGTGGCGCGGGCCGAGCCGGAGACCGCGGGCTGAGCCCGCCCGGGGGCCACGAGGCGCCGCTCGCGGCCCTGGGGCTGGTCCCCCCCGCCGCCCGCGACGCCCTGGCGCGCTACCTGGACCTCCTGGCGGACTGGAGCGGCCGCGTGAACCTGACGGGCGCTCGCACCCCCGCCGAGCGGGTGGACGTGCTGGTGGCGCCCGCCCTACGCGCCCTGCCCCTGCTGGGCCCCGGCAGCCTGCTCGACGTCGGCTCCGGCAACGGCTCCCCGGGCCTGGTGCTCGCCGTGCTGGAGCCGGAGCGCGCGGTGACGCTCCTGGAGCCCCGCGCCCGGCGGTGGGCGTTCCTGCGCGAGGCGGCCCGGGCCGTGGGGCGCGGGGACGTGCGGATCCTCCGTGAGCGCCACGATGGCACGCTCAGGCT
>DAINRN010000330.1:0-4743 GCA_036741815.1 Acidobacteriota bacterium | reverse complement strand
AACGCTGAAAGCATCTAAGCGTGAAACCCGCCTCGAGATGATGTCTCCCGCAGGAGAACCTGCCTAAAGACCCCTTGTAGACTACAAGGTTGATAGGCCCGGTGTGTAAGAGGTGAAAGCCTCTAAGCTTACGGGTACTAATCGGTCGTGAGGCTTGACCATGACGTTTATAGTGTTTGAAACCCGCACGGCGTTACGCCGGCGCTTTACTTCGGAGTCTTCGGTTTCTTTGACAATTTCATCCCGGTGACCATGGCGGAGGGGTCACACCCGTTCCCATTCCGAACACGGCCGTTAAGCCCTCCAGCGCCGATGGTACTGCCAGGGTAGCCTGGTGGGAGAGTAGGACGTTGCCGGGATTTTCTTCCGTAACCCGTGCGCGCCGGCCTGATGGCCGGCCGCGGGAACCCTAGCCCCGACGGCCCGCGCCGTCGGGGTTTTTCTTTCCGGGGCGCGGCCGCGCGATGGCGACGGTGGCGGCGATCGCGCCGAGGGCGCTCACGACCGCCCCTGCGCGCAGGGTGCGTGAGCGGTACTCGAAGCGCACCTCGTGGGCGCCGGCGGGCACGACGGCGGCCCGCGCCCAGACGTTGGCGGGCCCGCACGGCGTCTCCCGGCCGTCCACCCAGGCCCGCCAGCCCGGATACCACGCCTCGGCGAGCACGAGCAGGCCCCCCTGGGGACTCGTTACGCGCGCCACCACGGTCTCGGGCCCGAAGGCCACGATGCGGGCGGAGGCGGGCGGGCCGTCCGCGGCCCCGTCGCGAGCCCCGCGGTCGCCGGCGATCTCCAGCGCCGGGGACTCGACGAGCGCGGCCGCGTGCGGGTCGTGCCCGCGGCGGAGGAGCTCGATCGCTTCTTCCCAGTCCGCCACGCGCACCGTCGCCGCGACGAGGTATGCGCGGGGGTCCGGGTCGCCGCGGACCACGAGCCTCCAGGTGCCGGGCTCCAGGCCCGCGGAGAGGTTCATGCACGCGAAGGGGAAGGCCGCTCGGTGGAAGATCAGCGGCGAGGGGAACGTGTTCACCGTCCCCGGCACCGGGATGTCGAGCCGCCGATGCTCGTACGTCCACACGCGTCGAAGGGACAGGGCAACGTACCCCGTGAAGGTGCTGAACCCGTAAAGCATGCCACTGTTCGGCCGCGCGTATGTGTCGGGCAGCGACGTGCGGGGCGGGGCCTCGCCCACACGCAGGAGCCCGGCGGCGCGCAGCGCGGCGGTGGCCTCCTGCTCACCCGGGAATGGACCCGGGAAGGCGCGGGCCATGGGCGGGAAGGCCGTCTTCAGATCCAGGCTCGCAGAGACGAGGTCGGCCCCCGCCACGAAAACCACCAGCACCGTGGCCAGGGGGGCGCTCCGCCGATGGCGCCACAGCGCCAGCGCGCCGACGGCCACGACCAGGGACACCAGGACGCGTGGTGGGGCAGTGGCGAGGAGGCCGCGCGCGGCCGCCGCGGCCGCGAGGACGACGCCGGCCACGACAAGGGCCACGCGTTGACGTCCAGGTCGTGCCTCGGCGGGGGCCGCTGCCACGGGCGCCCGCGAGAGGAAGACGCCGCCCAGCGCACAGAGCGCGAAGACCGTCCAGACCGCCAGGCGAGAATGGATGTGGAAGGACGCGAGGCCGGGGACCACGGCGTACGCGAGCGCGAAGAGCGGCGTGCGGTCGCCGAGCGACAGCAGCCCGCAGGCCAGGGCGCTCAAGGCCAGGCCGGCGACGTCGGGCTCTCGCCATCGGGTGAGCCCGGCCAGTCCGGCCAGCACCGCCAGCCCGCCGCAGTAGAGGTCCGCCTCCCAGTTGGCCGGCCAGCCCGGGCCCGGGGCGACGAAGAGCGTGAGAAGGTTGCGGAACGAGAGGGCGCCCTCTGCGGAGAACTCGAGCGAGCGGCCGGCTCGATTGCCTTCGCGGGCCAATTCGGCGGTGGGCAGGAGCTGTACTGCCGCCAGTGTGGCCGCGAGGAGGAGAGCGCCCCCGAGAAGCGCGAGCCCGCGCAGGAGTGGTGGCCCTACGCGTCCCGCTGTGCGAGCGTGGCGGCCGATGACGAAGAAGGCCAGCCCCACCCACGTGACCCAGGCCACCTGCGGATGTCCGGCCAGCAGCTGGAGGGCGATTGCCGACGCCAGGATCGCGACGCGTCGGAGCGACGGCCGCTCCTCGAGGCGGAGGGTCAGGAAGAGGAGCAGGGGCAGATAGCACAGGCCCTCCACGAAAGGCACCTGCCCCAGCAGCAGCCGTGACGCAAACACGCCGCCGCCCGCGTACCCGAGGGCAGTGACCGCGACCGCGCCGGCGCCCATCCCCATCTGCCGCCCGAGCAGTGCCATGCCCCAAAGGGCCAGGACGGCGTGCGCCAGCAGCACCGCGGCCACCGCCGCCCGCACCGGGAGCAGCAGGAAGACGAGATTCGGCGGGTACCAGACGGCCGTCTCGACGTCGGCCAGGAAGGGCCGGCCCAACCCGACATGGGGATTCCACGTGGGCAGCCGTCCCTGGAGCAAGGCGGCCCTCGCGTAGAGGCGGTTGACCTCGTGCAGGTGGACGTAGTCGGCGCCCTCGAAGAGCGACGGACGGACGAGCAGCGCGCCCAGGAAGACGGCGGCCAGGGACATCGCGGCCGCGATCCAGCAGGCCCGATCTTCGCGGAACATGGCGGCAGCCGTACCATATACCACCCGTCCCGCCGTCCCGCGCCCGCCACCTGCCGCCCGGGAGGTCGTGCTAGAGTAGGTCGGTTCCGCCGGCAGCAATCAGGAGCATACGATGTCAGGACATTCCAAATGGGCGTCCATCAAGCACAAGAAGGGCGCGCTCGACGCGAAGCGAGGGAAGATCTTCACCAAGATCATCCGCGAGATGTCCATCGCCGCCCGCCTGGGCGGGGGTGATCCCAACTCGAACCCGCGCCTGCGCACCGCGGTGGAGAAGGCCAAGGCGGTGAACATGCCCGCCGACAACATCAAGCGCGCCATCCAGAAGGGAACCGGCGAGCTGGAGGGGATGGCCTACGAGGACATCACCCTCGAGGGCTACGGCCCCGGCGGGGTGGCCATCCTGGTCGAGGGGACCTCGGACAACCGCAACCGCACCGTCTCCGAGATCCGCCACATCTTCACCAAGAACGGCGGCAACCTCGGCACGGTGGGCAGCGTCTCCTACCTCTTCAAGCCCAGGGGCTTCATCGCGGTCTCCCGGCAGCAGATCACCGAGGAGAAGCTCATGGACCTGGCGGTGGAGGCAGGGGCGGACGACATCGAGTCCTCCGGCGACACCTGGGAGATCTACACTTCCCCCGGCGCCTACGAGGCCGTGGTGGAGGCGCTGAAGAAGGCGGGCCTGACCCCCGAGGAGTCGTCGCAGATCGGCAAGTACGCCGAGAACAGCATCCCCCTCGAGGGGCCCAAGGCCCAGCAGATGCTGAAGCTCATGGAAGCCCTCGAGGACAACGACGACGTCCAGAACGTCTGGGCCAACTTCGACATCGCGGACAAGGAGCTGGAGGCCGCGGCCGCCGGCTAGGATGATCATCCTCGGCGTGGACCCGGGCTCGGCGCGCACTGGCTACGGTGCCATCGCCACCGACGGCCGGCGCCACCGCCTCCTGGAGATGGGCGCCCTCGCGCCGCCCCTGCGCCTGGCCCTGCACGAGCGCCTTCGCTTCATCCACGACGGTATCTCCGCCCTCATCGCGCGCTGGCGCCCCGACGCGGTGGCGGTGGAGGACGTCTTCCACGCCCAGAACGCGCGCACCGCGCTCGTGCTCGGCCACGTGCGCGGGGTGATCCTGCTCTCGGCGGCCGAGGCCGGGCTGCCCGTGCACGCCTTCCCGCCCGCCACCGTCAAGGTGCAGATCACCGGCTTCGGACGTGCCCAGAAGTCCCAGGTGGCCCTCATGGTGGCCCGGCTGCTGGGCCTCCCCGGCGACGGCCAGGCGGGCGACGCCGCCGACGCGCTGGCGGTCGCGCTGTGCCGCGCGCACCTCCAGGACGTGGCCGCCCTCGCCACGCGCGGGAGACCGGCGTGATCGCGCACTTGCGCGGCCGCCTCTTGCGCAAGACGCCCCAGGCGGTGGTGGTCGACGTCGGGGGCGTGGGCTACCGGGCCTTCATCCCCGTGTCCACCTTCTACCGGCTGGGGGAGGAGGGCTCCGAGGTCAGCCTGCGCATCCACACCCACGTGCGGGAGGACGCCCTCGCGCTCTTCGGTTTCGCCAGCCGAGGTGAGCAGGCCCTATTCGAGCGGCTCATCGAGGTGGCGGGCGTGGGGCCTCGTCTGGCCGTGAACATCCTGTCCGGCATCGAGGCCGAAGACCTCGTCGAGGCCCTGCGTTCCGCCGACGTGGCGCGGCTCGTCCGCGTCCCCGGGGTCGGGCGCAAGACCGCCGAGCGCCTGGTCGTCGAGTTGAAGGACAAGATGCCTGCGCGCGAGGCCGCGCCCGGCCAGCCCGCGGCGGAGGGCCTGACCCCCAAGGAGGATCTGCTCTCCGCGCTCGCCAACCTCGGCTACTCGCGCGGTGAGGCGGAGCGGGGCGTAGAGCGCGCCCTGCGGGACAACGGGGACGGCCGGTTCGAGGAGCTCCTGCGCCGCGCCCTGCAGGTCGTGTCCGGCCGTTGAGCGACGCGGGGATGCGGGGCGACCGCCTGGTCTCGGCGCGGCCCAACGAGGACGACCTCGGCTTCGACCAGTCGCTGCGGCCCCGGAGCCTCGACGAATACGTGGGCCAGCCGCACGTGGTGGCCAACCT
>DAINRN010000329.1:775-4745 GCA_036741815.1 Acidobacteriota bacterium | reverse complement strand
TCTCCGCGGCCACCGCCTCGCCCACGCCGCCCAGGATCGCGTTCACCTTGCGCACGTAGTTCTGCGTCTCCTTGAAGGGCGGGATGCCGTTGTAGCGGGCCACCGCGGTCTCGCCCGCGTTGTAGGCGGCCGCGGTCATCGAGATGTCCCCGTCGTAGAGGCCGAGCAGCAGCTTCAGGTAGCGGGCGCCGCCGAAGATGTTCTGGCGGGCATCGAAGGAGTCCGTCACCCCCATGCTGTGGGCGGTGGCGGGCATGAGCTGCATCAGGCCGCGCGCCCCAGCGGTGGAGACGGCCAGCCGGTCGAACTGGGACTCCACCTGGATGACGGCGCGGACGAGGTCCTGGCCGATCCCGTGAAGGGCCGCGGCGGCCTGTATGTGCTCGTCGAAGTCGTGGTTGGCCGAAGGCCGCAGATTGAAGCCGGGGGAATGGATGACGATCCCCTTGCTCCTGTACGTCAGCTTGTAGTCCTTGCCCGTGGGCTGGGTGGTCGCCTCCGTGACCCCCCGGCTGTTGACCCGCGTGTAGATGTCCGCGCGGGCTTCGGGGACCACGACCAGGGCGGCGATCGTCAGCAACAGGCTCGCCCCCGTGCCCGCCCGGCGGTCCCCTCCGCGGCGGCGGTCGCAGCCGTCCCGGTCGGCCAGACGGCGTTCACCCCGCCGCCGCTCGCCGCGGCGCTCCGTGAAGCCGGCCACCTTTGCCCTCTCAGCCAACATCAGCCTCCCAGGATCGCCCGGGTCGCGGCCCGGGCGTATGCGACAGGTCACAGCCTCTCGGTACGGATACTGCATCATACGTGCCTGGCCGGGCCCTTGACGGGGGGGCAAATCCCGCTTAGCTTCGAGAGAGCGGCCTTCGGCGATGCCACGGGCTCGGAGAGGAAATACCGGGTAATGCGTTGGTATTAAAGGCATTGTGACGTACGATCGAGGCTCGATGCTGGTTCTTTCTCCGCCTCCCGAGAGGCGGCTCGGGGACCGTCGAGCCACCCCGAGGCCCATCGCCGACCGACGACAATCCAGGGCAGGCCTCTTCGTTGCGGCCTTCGCCTTGGTGGCTGGCGTGCCCCGCCCGGTCTGTCTCTCCGAGATCGCCTGGACGCCCCTTGCATCACCCGCCTCCCCACGCGGTGTCCCGATCGAGCTGAACGATGCCGTCCTCGCGACCATCCACTTGTACCGCAATGGGTTACGGGACTGGTTCTCCGGCGCCCTCTCCCGCGGGGCCCACTACCTGCCCTCCATCCGTGAGGCCTTCGCGGCCGAGGGCCTTCCGCCGGAGCTGGCGTACGTCGCCCTGGTGGAGAGCGAGTTCAGGGCCGAGGCGGTCTCGGGGGCCAAGGCCAAAGGTTTCTGGCAGTTCATGCCCGCCACGGGTCGGCGCTTCGGCCTGGCCCAGGACTCGTGGATCGACGAGCGGAGCGACAACGAGAAGGCCACCCGGGCGGCCGCCCAGTACCTGCGGCATCTCCACGAGGTCTTCGAGGACTGGAACCTGGCCCTCGCCGCCTACAACGCGGGGGAGGGGACCGTCCGGCGGGCCATCCGCCGCCAGGGCACGAATGACTTCTGGGAGCTGGCCCGGGCCCGCGCCCTGCCGCGCGAGACCCGCGACTACGTCCCCCGCATCCAGGCCGCGATCCTGGTGGCGGGGGCCCCGGAACGGTATGGCTTCGCCATCGATCCGCACGCCGCGCCCGCGGCCTCCGAGACCGTGGAGGTGGACGGCCCGTTCGCCCTGCGCGACGTGGCCCGCTGCACCGGGTTGGACCTGGGCACGCTGCAGGACCTGAACCCGGTGCTGGTGAAGCCGGCCACCCCGGCCCATCGGGCCTTCGCCCTGAAGGTTCCGGAGGGCAGCGCCGATGCCGTGGCCGGGTGCCTGGAATCGGTGCCCCAGGTCAAGACCCACGTCGTACGCGGGCGTGGAGTGACGCTGGCCGTGGTGGCGAGGAAGTACGGGACCCGCGTCTCCGACCTGGCCCGGGTCAACGGCATGGTCATCCGTAGCAAGCTCACGCTCGCGCGCGGCACCGAGCTCATCATCCCCATCCCCGCCAAGCGCGTGCTCGGCGACTGACGCCCGCGCGCCCGCCTAGATCCCCCAGCCGCCGCTGACCTGGAGGTTGGCCCCCGTCACGTATGCGGCCTCGGCGGACAGGAAGAAGAGCGCGGCGGCCGCGGCGTCGTCCACGGATCCCACGTGCCCGGCGGGGATCTTGTCGGCCATGGACCGCAGCTCCGCGGGGTCCATGGACCCCGAGTCGATGTAGCCCGGCGAGACCGCGTTGACCGTGATCTGGTGCCTGGCCAGGGCCTTGGCCAGCGTGCGCACCAGGCCCAGGACGCCGACCTTGGCCAGGTAGTGGGCGGTGAGGTTGGGCTGCGCGACCAGCCGATCCGCGTTGACCATGGAGAAGGCCACGATGCGGCCGCCTCCGCCCTCGATCATCTTGGGCACGGCCGCCCGCGCGAGGTAGAAGAGGCAGTCCAGGTTGCCGGCGAACATCTCGCGCCACCCCTCCGGGGTCTCGGCCAGGATGTCCACGCGGCGATACGGGCCCGCGCAGTTGACGAGGGCGTCGAGCCGGCCCTTCCATTCCACGACGCGCCGCACGAGGTCCTCGCACTCCTCGGGCCGGGACACGTCGGCCCGGAGGGCGAGGGCGGCGGCGCCCGTCGCCAGGGCGGCGCGCCGCGTGTCCTCCGCGGCGGCATCGCTCGTGCGGTAGGCGACGGCCACGGCCCATCCCCGCTCGGCGAGGCGCAGGGCGATGGCGCGGCCGATGCCCCGGGCCCCGCCCGGGATCAGCGCAACGCGATCGGCCATGCCTGGCTCGCCGCCGACTCGTGGGCGAGCAGCCAGCGCTTGCGCGCCATCCCGCCGCCGTAGCCGACGAGGGTGCCGCCCTTGCCCACCACCCGGTGGCACGGCACCACGACGCCCACCGGGTTCGCGCCGTTGGCGAGGCCGACCGCGCGCACCGCGGCGGGCCGGCCGATCCGTCGCGCCAGCTCGGAGTAGGACAGGGTCGATCCCACCGGGATGCCGCGCAGGGCCGTCCACACCGCGCGCTGGAACGGCGTCCCTACCATCTCCACGGGCAGGGAGTCGAGGGCCGCGAGGTCGCCTGCGAAATAGGCATCGATGGCGGCGGTGAGCCCGGCCGGGTCCCGCGCCGGCTCGAGGGCGAAGCCCTTCTCGCCGTACTGGCGCGCGAGCATGCGCAGGAGGCCGTCCTCGCGGTCGGACCAGTGGACGGCGCGCAGCCGTCCCTCACCGTCCGCCACCACCATCAGCTCGCCGATGGGCGTGCACGTGCGATCCACGCAGAGGCGCAAGAACCGATCGCCGTGAGCCATTCGTCGCTATGCTACCACCCGGCCGTGTCGCTCCCGGCCGCGGTAGGATGAGAGACTGAAGAATGCCAACCCGGAACGAGATCCTGCTCAAGTTCCAGAAGGACCTTCAGGAGCTGAACGCCACCTTCGAAGCCGGGCTCGCCAGGATCGAGAAGGCGCGGATCAAGAAGTTCGGGACGATGCCTTCATCGAAGGCTGCCGTCGACGACTTCGAGACAAAGGGCGCCGCTGCCATGGAGGAACGCAACGCCGATCGGGCGCGAGCACTCGGGGCGCGCGACAAGGCGGTCGGCGTAGCCGCCCAGAAGCGCCGCGAGGCGTTCCAGGACGCGGAAAAGGCCTGGCGCAAGGCCGAGCGGGACGCGGAACGCGAACGTGACGACGCGAGGGAGAAGGAGAACCGCAAGCTGGACGACAAGCTCGAGGAGATCTCGAGGATCCTCCCCATGTATAAGCAGACGCCGTTGCGCGAGGCCGAGAGCGCCCGGCACGAGAAGGAGATGAGGCGGATCCAGGAGGACTTCGACACCGCCTGGGACCGCGCCCGCGAGGACTACCAGTCCGCCAACCAGGAGGCCCTGGATGAAGAGCGGACCGCGACGG
>DAINRN010000329.1:0-765 GCA_036741815.1 Acidobacteriota bacterium | reverse complement strand
GTCGATGTCGATATTGTAAAAGCCGGCGTCGATCGCCTCGGTGATGAGCGACTTCAGCTCGGCGATCGCCGCCTCGGGATTTTCCCGGTACTTCGCGGCGTTCACCTGGAAATGGTCTCCCTGGATGAAGAGCGGACCGCGACGGAAGCGGCCAACAGCGCCGAGAAGGAAGGCCTGGACGCCGCCGAGGCCGAGTACGTGCAGACCCTCGACAACGCCACGGCCCGGCTGCACGACACGCTCCTGAAGCTCGCGGAGACGAAGGGGCTCGAAGAAGGGTTTCAGCAGCAGCTCCGCGACACGCGCCAGCGCTGGGAGGCCGAGAAGGCCGCCCTGCGCGCCAGGTTCAAGAAGGACTATGACAACGCGTAGCCGCCCGGAGTCCAGCCCCGGCACGATCTCCTCGCTGATCGCCGGGGCCGAGCGCGGCGACCGTTCCGCCGCCGACGCCCTCTTCGCGCAGCTCTACTCGGAGCTGCACCGGCTCGCGCAACGTCAGCTCGCGCGCAGCGGAGGCGGCGTCACCATCGGCGTCACGACGTTGCTGCACGAGGCCTACGTCGACATCGCCGGCCGGGACGGCGCCGTGTTCCCGCAAGCGGCGG
Organism: Acidobacteriota bacterium; assembly: GCA_036741815.1. Taxonomy (GTDB): domain Bacteria; phylum Acidobacteriota; class Vicinamibacteria; order Fen-336; family Fen-336; genus DAINRN01. The sequence goes on along the minus strand of DAINRN010000329.1, from coordinate 160 downwards.
CCGACTCCTTGTGAGCGGTGTCGTCTCTGGCACGAGCCGGCACGGCCCTCGTCGTTCCGGACCACGTGAAGACCGTGGCGTCCTGAGCGTGGCGGGGCGGCCCGACACGGCACCGCTCTGGGCGTGGCTGGTCGTCTGCATGGTCGCCGCGGCGCTCTTC
>DAINRN010000328.1:0-4757 GCA_036741815.1 Acidobacteriota bacterium | reverse complement strand
GTGGAGGGCATCGGCTTCGACCGGGCGCTCTTCGGGCGCTCGTACTCGCAGGACTGGCATCGCACGTACGAGGCCGTGGGGCTGCCCCGCGACCACTGGCCCGAGGCCGACAAGCGCTGGATCGAGCACTACGGCGCCGAGGAGAGCCGTCTCGTCCCCGGGGCCCTGGAGGCGCTGCGCCGGCTGGACGAGGCCGGCATCACGCAGGGCATCGTGACCAGCGGCGACCGCACGCGCGTCTCGCGCGAGCTGTCCGCCCTGGACGTGGAGCGCCATTTCCGGACCGTCGTCTTCGGCGGCGACACGCGCCGGCGGAAGCCGCATCCGGACGCGCTGCTCCTGGCCCTGGAGCGCCTGGCGGTGGCCCCCGCCGGGGCCGCCTACGTGGGCGACAGCCCCGAGGACGTGGAGATGGCGCGGGCCGCGGGGGTGCGCGCGGTGGGGATCCCGGGCGGCTTCCCCAACCGCGAAGCGCTGGTGGCGTCGCGCCCCGACGTGCTGGCGCCCGACGTCCTCGCCGCGGTCACCGCCCTCGTCGGCTGACCTTCCTGCGGGCCGATCCCAGGAACCGGCTGACCTCCCGCGCCACCGCCTCGCTGGCCTGTCCCCGGCCGTAGACCCGTCCGGGGCTCCACCTCGGCCGCGCGCTCTCGAGGGCGCGCACCGCGCGGCGAATGCGCGCGGGGTCGGCGCCGGCCAGACGGTTGGCGCCCCCTTCGAGCGTCTCCACCCACTCCGTCGTCTCGCGCAGGGTCACGCAGGGAGTGCCCAGGATGAAGGCCTCCTTCTGCACGCCGCCCGAGTCGGTGAGCACGGCGCGCGCCCCGCCCACGAGGACGAGCATCTCCAGGTAGGTTGCGGGAGGGCGCAATTGCAGGAGGCCGCGCGGCCGGAGGCCGAGGCGGCGGATCGCCTTCCGGGTGCGGGGGTGCACGGGCAGCACGGTGGGATGAGGGAGGGCCGAAAGCGCGCCCAGCAGCGCGGTCAGCCGGCGCGGGTCGTCCACGTTCTCCTGGCGGTGCAGCGTGGCCAGGTAGTACGACCCGGAGGCATGCGCGCCCGGCGGCCGCGGCCGTCGCCGCGCCCGCGCCAGGTTCTGGCGCACGGCGTCCATCATCACGTCCCCCACGCGGTGCACGCCGCGGGTGATGCCTTCCGCGCGGAGGTTGGCCACCGCGGTGGGCGTGGGGCAGAAGAGCAGGCGCGAGACGTGGTCGGTCAGCCGCCGGTTGATCTCCTCCGGCATGGCGGGGTCGAAGCTCCGCAGCCCCGCCTCCACGTGGGCCACCGGGATCCCGAGCTTGACCGCCGCCAGGGCGCCGGCCAGGGTCGAGTTGGTGTCGCCGAGGACGACGACGAGCGCCGGCCTCGTCTCGGCCATCACCGCTTCCAGGGCCTCCAGCATGCGGCCGGTCATGGCGCCGTGGCTGGCGGATCCCACGCCCAGGTGGCGGTCGGGACGCGGGATCCGGAGCTCGTCGAAGAAGGCCTGCGACATGTCGCGGTCGTAGTGCTGGCCGGTGTGGACGAGGACCTGGCGCACGCGCCGGCGCAGCGCGCGGGACAGGGGCGCGGCCTTGACGAACTGGGGGCGGGCGCCCACCACCATCAGGACCGTCGGGCTAGCGGTGATGGCTGCTCCTTCGGGCGGGGCCTTTGTCCGGGCCGCGGGGCGAGGCTACAATCGCACGTTTGCGCCGCGCCCTTGCCGCTGCGCGATTGTAGAGCATGCCCGAGACCGCGACCGTGTCCGTTCCGATGGTGGACCTCAAGGCCCAGTACGCCCGCATCCGCGAGGAGATCGACGCGGCGGTGTCGCGGGTGGTGGCGGGCGGCCAGTTCATCGGGGGCGAGGAGTGCCGGCTCCTCGAGGAGGAGTTCGCCCGCTACTGCGGCGCCGCCCACGCGTGCGGGGTGGCCAACGGGACGGACGCCCTGACCCTCGCCCTGAAGGCCTTCGGCGTGGGCCCGGGCGACGAGGTGGTGACGGTGGCCAACACCTTCATCGCCACCGGCGAGGCCATCGTCCTCAACGGCGCGCGGCCGGTCTTCGTGGACGTCGACCCGGCCACCTTCACCATGGACCCCTCCGCCCTGGAGGGGGCGATCACCGCACGGACGAAGCTGATCCTGCCCGTCCACCTCTACGGGCATCCCGCCGACATGCCGGCCATCATGGAGATGGCCGCGCGGCGCGGCATCCCGGTGCTGGAGGACGCGGCCCAGGCGCACGGGGCCGAGGTCGGAGGACGGCGGGCCGGCGCGCTCGCCCATGCGGCCACATTCAGCTTCTACCCCGGCAAGAACCTGGGCGCCTACGGCGACGCGGGCATGGTCACCTCCGACGACGCGGGCTTCATCGCGCGCGTGCGCCAGCTGGCCAACCACGGCGGCGGGGCGAACAAGTACGACAACGTCGTGGTGGGCACCAACAGCCGGCTCGACACCCTCCAGGCCGCGGTGCTCCGGGTCAAGCTGCGCCACCTCGACGCCTGGAACGCGGAGAGGCGGGAGCGGGTAGCGGCCTACCACCGCGCGCTCCAGGGGGCGCCCGGCATCACGGTCCCGCGCGAGCGGGACGGCTGCCGCTCCGCCTGGCACCTCTACACCGTCCGCGCCGCGGCGCGCGACCGTGTGCAGGCGCGGCTCAAGTCGGAGGGGATCGCCACCGCCGTGCACTATCCCCGCCCCATCCACCTCCAGCCGGCCATGGTCGCGGCGGGGTCCAAGGCGGGCGACCTGCCGGTCTCCGAGCGGCTGTCGCGCGAGGTCCTCTCTCTGCCGCTCTACCCGGAGCTGCCCCTCGAGGCCGTGGCGCGGATCGCGGCCCTCCTGCGATAGCGCGCGCGCACCCGCGGCGCTATCATGCGTGGCCCGTGCCCGGGGTGGATCTGAGCCTCGTCGTGCCCGCCTACAACGAGGCGAGGCGCATCCGCCAGACGCTCGAGTCGATGCGGGCCTGGCTCGCCGCGCGCGGACTCCCCTTCGAGATCATCGTGGCCGCCGACGGCGACGACGGGACGCGCGAGATCGCGGCCGAGCTGTCGGCCGGGGATCCCCGCATCGGCGTGCTCGGGAGCCCCGAGCGTGGAGGCAAGGGCCGGGGCATCCGCCTGGGCGTGGCCCGCGCGCGGGGCCGCGTGGTCGGCTTCATGGACGGCGACCAGAAAACTCCCATCGAGGAGCTGGACAAGCTGCTGCCGTGGCTGGAGCGTGGCTTCGACATCGTGATCGGCTCGCGCGGCATGGCCGATTCCCGGGTCGAGTTCCCCCAGGCCCTCTACCGCCGCGTGGGCTCGCGCGCCTTCGGCCTGGTCCTGCACGCGCTCCTCGGTCTCCGGCACGTACGGGACACGCAGTGCGGATTCAAGGTCTTCCGCGGCGACGTGGCCCGCGACCTCTTCGCCCGCCAGAGGATCGACGGTTACCTGTTCGACGTGGAGATCCTGCACCTGGCCACGCGGAGCGGCTACCGCGTCAAGGAGGTCGGGGTCCGTTGGCGGGACGACCGGGACAGCCGCCTCGACTTGGTCGCGGGGAACTGGCGGAACATGGTCGACCTCCTCCGCATCCGCCTGACCCGATACCCGGAGTCCGTGGCCATCTCCGCCCCCGAGGCCGCGGCCGAGCACGCGGTCCTGGCCTCCCAGGAGAAGCCATAGGGTCCGGGCCCTCGGGCGCGGGGCTCGAGACCGTCCCCTGCGAACTATGCGGGGAGGTGCGCGCCCGGCCCTTCGCGCGCCGCCAGGGCATGACCGTCGCGCGATGCGTGGGCTGCGGTCACGTCTACGTGAGCCCGCGCCTGGACGCCGAAGCGCGGTACCGCCACTACAACAGCGGGGAGTCGTCGCGGACCGAGTACTACCTCGACGCGGAGGCGGCCGACCGGCGCAGCTTCGCCGAGGTCCTGGACCGGGCGGAGCGGCTGGTGCCCGGCAAGGGGGAGCTCCTCGACATCGGGCCCAACGTCGGTACCTGCCTGGCCCTGGCCCGCGAGCGCGGGTGGCGCGTGCGCGGGATCGAGATCAACGCGGAGGCGGCGCGCTATTGCCGCGAAGCTCGCGGCCTGGAGGTGACCACGGGCACCCTGGAGCCGGAGACGTACCCGGAGGGCTGCTTCGACGTGGTACTAATGGGCGACGTGATCGAGCACGTGGCCAGCCCCACGCACCTGATGCGGATGGTGGCCCGCATCCTGAGGCCGGCAGGCGTGGCCCTCATCTCCACGCCCGACATCGGGGGGTGGGCGGCGCGGCTGCTCCAGGTGAAGCCGGTAGAGCACCTCCACTACTTCGACGCCTCGACCATGGAGAGGCTGGTGCGCCAGGCGGGGCTGGACGTCGTCGGCATCGAGCCCTTGGACCGTTACCACAACCTCACGGCCATGGTGCACAGCACCACGCTGGGCGGCGTGTTCCGGGCGCTGGCGCCCGTCTTTCGGCTGGCCCACCGGGCGCTGGGTGACGTGGTGATCAAGCTGCCGCTCCGCGAGAACCTTCTGGCCGTGGCCCGCAAGCCCACGCCGGCCTAGGCCCATGCGCTGCTTCGTCACCGGCGGCGCGGGGTTCGTCGGCAGCGCGCTGGTGGACCGCCTGCTGGCCGGGGGCCACCAGGTCACCGCCTACGACAACTTCTCCACGGGCCAGCGACCGTTCCTCGCCGAGGCGGCGCGGCTGAGCGGGTTCCGGCTTCAGGAGGGCGACGTGCTGGACCCGCCCCGCCTCCAGTCGGCCATGGCGGGGCACGACATCGTCTTC
>DAINRN010000327.1:0-4761 GCA_036741815.1 Acidobacteriota bacterium | reverse complement strand
TCCGGTTCCTACGTGTCCATGACCTCCGCGCGGCGGATGCCTTGCATCTGGCGGCAGCCATGGCCGCCTCCGAGGGCCGGCCCGCGACCCTGGCGCTCGTTTCTCTCGATGACCGCCTCGCGGCCGCCGCAGAACGCGAGGGCTTCCCTATCGTCGGAGGCACCGCGCACTAGGCGGTCCGGGGGGCGCTGCCATACCGCTGGGTGGCGTATCCCACGATCATGCCCACGACGCTGCCGGGAAGCATGATCTCCCAGTAGTAGGCTTTTTGCCCGGACGCTTGCTGCGCCAGGACCACTCCGTAGGCCAGGAGCAAGCCGACGCCAAGGCCGAACACGATCCCGAGCGGCAGCGAGTGCACCTTGCGGGCGAATGCCCCGGCCGCCACCCCGGCGATCACGCCCTTGAACGTCGAGCCGATCACGATACCGGCGATCTCGGGGGCCACTTCGGGCGTTGAGATCAGGGCCGACAGTCCGTCGAAAGCCCCGAGAATCCCGCCGATCAGCAATCCCAGCACGGGCTTGTTCATGGTTGGTCCTCCCTCTTGTCGTCACATTCCGACGACACCCTCCTGTTACACGTCTCTCCGGCCGTCTTTACCTGCCCGTGAAGATGATGAGCAGAGTCCGCATGAGGATGTAGGCGAGGATCAGCACGATCGGCGTGCGGTAGGTCCGTACGAAGCGCCGGACCCGTTCCAGCGGGCCTTCCGGATAGGCCTCCACGGGGCCGCTGGCAAGGAAACGAGAGACGTCGGCCCTCAAGTCCTGAACGGTGGCGTACCGCGCCTCCCGTTCCGGCGCCAAGGCCTTCAAGCAAATGGCTTGGAGGGGGCGTGGGACCGTGCGGTTCATCTTCCCCGGCGCGGCCAAAGGCGTCGCGGCCGCGGCCGCACCGCTCGGTCGGGTCCGCGTCTTTTGCCCCGTGTCGGCCGCCTCGCGAGATCCGGGGGGCCTTTCCGAGAGGAGGAAAAACAGGATCGCGCCGAGCGCGTAGACGTCGCTTCGTTCGTCGATGCGCTCCACTTCTCCACGCGCCTGCTCGGGGGCCATGTACCCCGGCGTACCCAGGATCGTCCCGTGAGCGGTGTCGCCCTCGGTGGTGCCGGGAGACTCGACCGCGCCCGCCGGCTCGGACTCCGGCTGGCGCAGCACCTTCGCGACGCCCCAGTCCATCACCAGCACCTCTCCGAACGCCCCCACCATCACGTTCTCCGGCTTGAGGTCGCGGTGGATCACGCCGTGCGCATGGGCGAACGCCACCGGCTCGCAGATCCGCAGGAAGATGCCCAACAGCTCCGAAAGCGGGCGGCCCCGGCGAAGCAGATGGTCCAGCCGGCTTCCGCCGACCAGCTTCATCGCGTAGAAGACACGCCCGTCCGGCAGCGTGCCCACGTCGTGCACCGGAACGATGCCGGGGTGCTCGAGCTGCGCGATGATGCGGGCTTCTCGAAGCATCCGGGCGGCGGCCTCCGGCCCCGAACCCGGCAGGCTCAGGACCTTCAGGGCCACGTCCCTTTCCAGGTCCCGGTCCCGGGCCACGTAGACCGTCCCCATGCCGCCGCGCGCCAGCCGCTCACGGACCTCGTATCGGGTGCTACCGAGGTCGGGCCAGTCCGCGACCTCGCGCAGATGCGCCAGGGTTTCGTCCGATATGCGTGTCATGGCGGTTCGACGCCGAGCACCAGGCGCGCCTCGGCGCGGAACTCCTCGTCACTGCCGCTGAGGTCGCGGAGCGTGTCGAGCACGATGCCGCGGAACTCGCGCCGCGCCCAGGCCAGGTAGTTGGTCACCTGCGTGGCCGGCAAACCGAACTCGAGAGCGAGCTGCGCGTAGCTGACACGCTCCGCTGCGTCGGGGCCTTCCAGGTCGTAGCGCTCGAACAGCCGGTATTGGGCGTTCTTGCCGTTGGCCTTGCACCGCTCGCGCAACGCCGCCACGGCCAGCCCGAAGAGGTGACGCACCCACTCGCGGTGGAAGTACTGCTCCATGTCGAGGCTGTCGGTCACGTCGCAGTGGCGCAGCTCCTCCTCGGCGTCCTCGAAATCGAGCGAGAGCGTCTCCGCGTGCCCCCCGCGCTTCAGCCGCTGCTCCGCCTTGCGCTGGTTGGCGACGAAGCCGTCGAGGCAGATGCGAAGGTACGTCCGGAAGCGGGCGCGTGCCGGGTCGTAGCGCGCGAAGAAGGCCTTCTCGTAGGCGAGGGCAAAGAAGCCTTGCGTAAGGTCCTTCGCGTCCTCGTTGCTGGCGCCCCACTTGATCCGCACGTACTTGTAGACCGGCTTCCAGTAGGCCGCGACCAGGGCCTCGAACGCGCGCGCGCGCACCTCCCCGTCGCGACCCCCCGCGGCAACCACCATGCTGAGCCGCGTGGCCGGGAACCGTCTGCCAGGCCCGCCGATGTCGGTGTCGCCGTCCATTCGGTGCCCTGCTTGCGCGCGATATCGTACCGCCTGATGGACGGGCAAACGACCCCGGGTAGGAGGGCGCCCGCTTGCGCCAGGTTGACGGGCCCCTCCGCCGCTCCCGATAATCCCTTCTGAGCCGATGGGATCGCCCACGCAGCGCAAGACCGGACCCGTGACCCCACCCGCCGTCGAGTCCCCCGAGCTGCTCCCGATCCTGGTGGAGCGGAAGGTTCTCACCGCGGAGCAGGCGGAGCGCGCCAAGCGGTCCGCGCGGGTCAACAACGTCACCGCCGAGCAGGCCGTGGTCCAGCTCGGCCTGGCCAGCGAGATCCAGATCGCGCAGGCCCTGGCCGCCCACACCGGCCTGCCCTACGTGAAGATCAACCCGCTGGACCTGGACCTGGACGTCGTCACGAAAGGCGTGTCCGGCCCCTTCGCCCGCCGGCATGGCCTGGTGGCCATCTCGAAGACCGTCGACAAGATCACGGTGGCGGTGATCGACCCGTTCGCTCCGTTCCCCGCCGACGACATCAAGCGCGTCACGGGCCTCGACGTGGAGAAGGTCGTGGCCACCCGGAGCGACATCGAGACCATCAACAAGGGCTTCTACGACCTGAAGGCCAGCCTGACCACCGCCGAGAAGCAGCTCACGGCCAGCCGCCTCTCCGCCGTGGACCTGGGGAACCAGGAGTTCCTCTCCACGGCCACCGAGGAGATGGACCCCGCGGCGGCGCCGGTGGTGAAGGCCCTGGACCACATCCTGAGCTACGCCTTCGAGCAGCGCGCCTCGGACATCCACTTCGAGCCCAAGCGGGAGCTGACGCTCGTCCGCCTGCGCATCGACGGCATCCTGCACGACGTGCACCTCATCCCCAAGATCGTCTACGGGGCGGTGATGTCGCGCATCAAGCTCCTCTCCGGCTGCAACCTGGCCGAGAAGCGCCGCCCCCAGGACGGGCGCATCAAGCGCGAGCAGGGCGGGCGCGAGATCGAGATCCGCGTCTCCACGATGCCCACGGCCTTCGGAGAGAAGGGGGTGCTCCGGATCTTCGACCCCGACATCCTCTTGAAGGGAGTGGACGAGCTGGGCCTCGCCGCCCACGACCTGCCGAAGTTCCACGACTTCATCGCGCGGCCCACGGGGATCATCCTCGTCACCGGCCCCACGGGGAGCGGCAAGACCACCACCCTGTACTCGATCCTGAAGCACCTCTCCAAGCCCGACGTGAACATCATCACCATCGAGGACCCCATCGAGATGGTGCACGAGGACTTCAACCAGGTGGCGGTGCGGCCGCAGATCGACATCACGTTCTCCAGCGCCCTGCGTACGGTGCTCCGCCAGGACCCCGACATCATCATGGTGGGCGAGATCCGCGACACGGAGACCGCGGAGAACGCGGTGCAGGCCGCGCTGACCGGCCACCTCGTGCTCTCCACCCTGCACACCAACGACGCGCCGTCCTCGATCACCCGCCTCCTGGACCTGGGGGTCCCGCACTTCCTCATCATCTCCACCCTCATCGGGGTCCTGGCCCAGCGCCTGGTGCGCGAGAACTGCACGCACTGCGTCGAGGAGTACGCACCCACCGTGGAGGAGTCGGCGGTCCTGCGCATCCCCATGGAGAAGCTACAGCCCTACCGCTTCAAGCGCGGAAAAGGGTGCCTGCACTGCCGCGAGACCGGCTACAGCGGCCGCGTCGGCATCTTCGAGGTCCTGCCCATGAGCGAGAAGATCCGGCGCCTGGTGACGTCGCAGGCGGCCTCGCTCGAGATCTTCAAGACGGCCCGCGAGGAAGGCATGCGCACGCTGCGTGAGGCGGCGGTGGAGAAGGTCTTCCGGGGCATCACCACCACCACCGAGATGGTGCGCGTCACCGGGAAGTAACTGGGCAGGCGCTCACGCAAGGCGAGGGAGACGAGGGCGGCCGCCGCGCAGGCGGCGGCGCTGCCGCGCCCGTTCGCGGGCCCGCTGCCGACGGCAGGGCAGCCCGCCGTCGTCCTGGCCATTGCCGTGGCCGCCGTCGCCCTGGCCGTCTACTTCCGGACCCTGGCCCCGACCGTCACGCTGGTCGACAGCGGCGAGCTCGCCGTCGCCGCACGCGACCTCGGCGTGGCGCACCCTCCGGGCACGCCGCTCTGGGTCCTGCTCGCGCACCCGGCGACACGGCTTCCCTGGAGCAATGTGGCGGCCCGCGTGGCCGCCACATCGGCGGTCTTCGCGGCGCTGGCCGCGGGCCTCATGGTCCTGGTCGCGCGAGAGGCGCTGCTGCTCGCGTTCGCGGGGTCCAGCACGCCGGACGAACCTCCCGCCGGGCCCTCGTGGGTCGGCCTCGTCCCGGCGGCTGTGGCCG
>DAINRN010000326.1:2165-4768 GCA_036741815.1 Acidobacteriota bacterium | reverse complement strand
CCAATCGGCTGCGGGCTTCACCATCCCCACCACGGGCACCGTCTTCGTCAGCGTCAACGACTTCGACAAGAAGGGCGTGCTGCCCCATGCCCGCGAGCTGGCGCGCATGGGGATGCGGATCGTGGCCACCCGCGGGACCGCGGAGTACCTGGCCTCCCACGGCGTCCCCGTGGAGATGGTCTACAAGGTCAACGAAGGCCGCCCGAACTGCGTGGACCTCATCAAGAGCGGGAAGATCGACATCATCTTCAACACGCCGCTGGGCCGCGAGTCGTTCTACGACGACGGCGCCATCCGCAAGAGCGCCACGCTGCACGGGGTCCTGGTCGTCACCACCCTGACCGCCGCCGCGGCCACGGTCCAGGCCATCCAGGCCCTGCGCGACGCACCCCTGGAGGTCGTGAGCCTCCAGGAGATTCACCAGCCGCCCGCGCCGGGATGACCCCCCTCTACCTCGCCTTGAGCGGCGGCGGCGCGCACGCCGCGGCCCACGCGGGCGTACTGCGCGCGCTCGACGAAGAGGGGGTGCCTGTCGCCGGGATCGCCGGGGTGAGCGGCGGCGCGCTGGTGGCCGGGGCCTGGGCCGGCGGCGCGGACCTTTTGCGCCTGGTCGAGCAGGCCGCGGGCCTGCACCCGTGGATGTGGGTCCGTGGCTGGGGCGGCGGCCTCCTCTCCGGCAGCCGTCTGGGGGCGATGATCGACGAGTTCCTTCCGCGGCCCACCTTCGAGGAGCTCAAGGTGCCAGTGGTAGTCCTGGCCACCGACGTGGACACGGGGGAACCGGTGGTGCTGCGCCAGGGCAACCTCCGCGACGCGGTCCGCGCGTCGTGCAGCTTTCCGGGAGTCTTCCCGCCGATGGTGCTGGACGGCCGGCGGCTCTACGACGGGGGCGTCTCCGAGGTCATCCCGGTGCGGCTGGCCCGCGAGCTGGCGGGAGAGAAGGGCGTGGTGATGGCCGTGGACTGCAACAGCGGGACGCGATGGCCGGGGGCCGACTCCTTCGTGGCCGTGGCCCTGCGGGCCGGCCTCACGCTGCTGCGCGGCCGCACCCGGAGCGAGCTGGCCGGCGCCGACCTGGTGATCGCGCCGTCCATGGGCGATTCGGGCTGGATGCGCCCCGTGAAGATCCCGGGCTTCTTCGCGGCCGGACAGGGCGCGCTGCGCGAGGCGCTGCCGGAACTGCGGCGCCTCATCGGTGGCTGAGCCCGGCTCCCCGGATCGGCGCGTGAGCCGCCGACGGCGGGCCGCGGCCGTCGCGATCGTCCTGTTCCTCGGCCTGGCTTTCCTTCTCCGCGGCGAGCCGCCGCCCGGTCCCACGGGACGGTGGATGGCCGAGGCGGGGCACACCATGGCCGCCTCGCGGACGGCGCCGCGCTTCGAGACCGTGGACGGCGTCCGCCTCCGTTACGTGCGCTCGGGCGCCGGCCCGGCCGTCATGCTGCTTCACGGGCTCGCCTCTTCGATCGTCACCTGGCGTGACGTGATGCCCGACCTCGCGCGGGACCACGACGTGGTGGCCGTCGACCTTCCCGGCTTCGGCGGCAGCGAGGTCCGCGTCGGCCTTCCGCCTTCCGCCTATCCGGGCCTGGTGGCCGGGCTCATGGACCGGCTGGGCATCGCGCGCGCGTCGCTGGTGGGCAACAGCCTGGGCGGCGGGGTCGCGGTGGTGATGGCGGCGCGGCATCCCGAGCGAGTGGACCGGCTCGTGCTGATCGACTCCGTCGGGTACAACCCTGCTTCGGCGGACCGCCCGTGGCTCCTGCGCGTCGCCGGCCACGAGCCGGTGGCGCGGCTGGTCGAGACCCTGCCGCTGCGCCGGCCCCTGGTCACGCTCGCCCTGCGCCAGGTCTTCCACGACGACCGGCTGGTGACCAGGGAGCGGATCGACGAATACGTGGCCCCGCTCCTGCGACCCGGGGCCGTGGCGGCCGCGCAGGCCCTGCTGGCCAGCGGCGACGACCTGGGCCTGCCCGGCCTCGTGGCCAGCGTCCGCGTCCCCACCCTCGTGGTCTGGGGAAGCGAGGACACCTGGGTGCCCGTGCAGCACGCGGAGCGTTTCCTGGCCGATATCCCGGGATCGCGCAAGGCGGTCATCGAGGGATGCGGGCACCTCCCGCAGGAAGAGCGTCCCCACGAGGTCCTTCGTCTCCTCGACAAGTTCCTGCCGCGTCCGTTGACAAGCCGGAGCGCCCTGCCTACCTTGGAATGAAGGAGACAGGCGCTTCATGTTCTTCCGCAACCGGAGCGAGGCCGGCCGCTGGCTGGCGGAGCGCCTGCAGGCCTATGCCCACCGGCCGGACGTGATCGTCCTGGCCCTGCCCCGCGGCGGCGTGCCCGTGGGCTTCGAGCTGGCCCGGGCCCTCGACGCACCCCTCGACGTCTTCCTCGTCCGCAAGCTGGGTCTGCCCGGGCAGGAGGAGCTGGCCATGGGGGCCATCGCCAGCGGCGGCGTGCGCGTCCTCAACGAGGAGGTGGTGCGGGCCGTGGGCGTTCCCGCGAGCGTGATCGATCAAGTGGCCCGCGCCGAGGAGCAGCAGCGCTAGCGCCGCGAGAGCGCCTACCGCGGAGGGCGCCCCGCCCCCGACGTCCGCGGACGGGTGGCC
>DAINRN010000326.1:0-2155 GCA_036741815.1 Acidobacteriota bacterium | reverse complement strand
GGGTGGCCATCCTGGTGGACGACGGCCTGGCCACGGGATCCACCATGCGAGCCGCGGTCCGGGCCGTGAAGGCGATGCAGCCGGCGCGGGTGGTGGTGGCGGTGCCGGTGGCGGCCGCCGCCACGCGCGACGAGCTCGCGGCCGAGGTGGACGAGATCGTCTGCGCCACGCCGCCGGAGCCGTTCCTGGCCGTGGGCCGCTGGTACGAGGACTTCTCGCAGACGACCGACGACGAGGTGCGCGAGCTGCTGCAGCGCGCCGAGCGCGAGATCGGCCAGCCCGACCCGTCTCGCCAACCGTCGTGAGCCCGGCCGCCATGGAGGACACGGCGCGCACCGTGCGGATCGCGTCAGGCGGGGCCTCGCTGGACGGCGACCTGGCGCTGCCCGAGGCCGCGCGCGGGGTGGTGCTGTTCGCGCACGGCTCGGGCAGCAGCCGCCACAGCTCACGGAACCGCTACGTGGCGCAAGAGCTGCGTCGCTCCGGCCTGGGCACCCTGCTCATGGACCTGTTGACGGCCGAAGAGGAAGCCGTGGACGCCCGGACCGGCCACCTGCGGTTCGACATCGGCCTCCTGGCGGAGCGGCTGGGCGCGGCCACGGATTGGCTGCGCGCCGATTCGCGGACGAGCGGGCTCGCCATCGGCTGCTTCGGGGCGAGCACCGGAGGAGGGGCGGCGCTGGTGGCGGCGGCGGAGCGGCCCAAAGGCGTGGCCGCGGTGGTGTCCCGCGGGGGCCGGCCGGACCTCGCGGGCCCGGCCCTCCCGTGCGTCCAGGCCCCGACGCTCCTGATCGTGGGCGGGCGGGACGAGCCCGTGATCGAGATGAACCGCGAGGCCCTGGCGCGGCTCCGCTGTGAGAAGCGGCTGGAGATCGTGCCCGGGGCCACCCACCTCTTCGAGGAGCCGGGCGCGCTCGAGCAGGTGGCGCGCCTCGCGGCCGACTGGTTCGGCCGCCACCTCACGCGCGCCGCGCCCGCGGTCTAGTTGTTCTTGCGGTCCAGGGCGACCAGCGTCTCGCGGGCCTTCTGCGCGACCGGGCTCTGGGCGTACACGCTCAGGATCTGCTTCAGGGCCACCCGCGCCTCGTCGTACCGCCCCCATCCGGCGTAGAGCCGGCCCAGCACGTAGAGGATCTTCGGGTCGTACTCGCTCGCGGGCTGCAGGGCCAGGCCTTCCTTCAGGACGGTCTCGGCCTCGGGGTTCTTGTGGTTGTACTTGTGGACGATGCCCAGGAGCATCCGCGTGCGCTTGCGCTCGTCCACGGGCCGCTCGCGGTCGGCCTTCACCGCCCGCACCAGGAAGTCCCGGCTCTCGTCGTACACCTCCTGCTCGAAGAGGTGGGCCCCCAGGCTGGACAGGGCCTCCGCGTCCCGGGGATCGTGCTCGAGGTCGTCTTCCCATCCGATGATCTTCGCGGCCCGCTCCTTCGCCACCTCGATGGCCCGCGGGAACTGTCCCGGCCCCTGGAAGCCGTTGAGGCGCAGGATGACCCGGCCCGCCGGTGAGAGGAAGGCGATGGTGGGCAGCGAGGTGACGTCGTAGTGGCGCGCCACCGCGACCTCGCGCGGGGTGCCCTCGGTGTTGACCTTCACGGGCACGAAGTCCTCGCTCATCTTGACCACCACGGGGTCCACGTAGGTGGTCTGATCCAGGCGGTGGCACCAGCCGCACCATTCGGCCCAGAAGTCCACGAGCAGCGGCTTCTTGGTCTGCTGGGCCCGCTTGAGGGCGGCGTCCCACTGCCGCACCCACTTGACCTCGGGCTGTTTTGCGGGACCTCCGGCGACGAGCAGTGCGAGGGTGGCGGCGGCGATCAACGGGTCGCCTTCACCAGGGCCTCGAACAGCGGCTGAAAATCGTGCGGGCGGTCCCAGAAGGCCTCGGGATGCCACTGGACACCGACGGCCAGCCGCTTGTCCGGCGCCTCGATGCCCTCGACGACCCCGTCCGACGGGGCCACGGCACTGACGACCAGGCCCTGGCCCAGCCCGCGGATGGCCTGGTGGTGGAAGCTGTTCACGGCTATGGTCTCCGCCCCCAGGATCTCTCGAAGACGCGTCCGGGGCAAGATGCGCACCTCGTGGGCCGTCTCCCATCGCTCCCGGTCCACGCGCGGCGATCTGCGGCGAGATGACGAGGAGCTCGGGGATCACC
>DAINRN010000325.1:2014-4769 GCA_036741815.1 Acidobacteriota bacterium | reverse complement strand
CAGCAGGCCACGGTCCGGAGCCAGGAGGACACGCGCGCCGCCCGCGACGCCAGCCTGGCCCTGGCTCGCCAGCACTACCAGCGGACGAGCGCGCTCCACGCCGAGGGCATCGCCAGCCAGGCGGACCTGGACCAGGCCAAGGCCGCCCTCGATTCCGCCGAGGCCGAGCTGCAGGCGGTGGGCTCGCAGGTCCGCGAGCAGCAGGAGGAGCTGCGCTACTACCGCGTGGAGGCCCCGACCTCCGGAATCGTCGGCGACATCCCGGTGCGCGTGGGCGACCGGGTGACGAACTCGACGCTTCTCACCACCGTGGACCGGGGCGGCGGCCTCGAGGCCTACGTCTCCGTCCCCGTCGAGCGCGCGCCCCAGGTGCGGATGGGCATGCCCTTGCGCATACTGGACGGGACGGGCGCGGTCGTGGCCGAGAGCCGCGTAACGTTCATCTCCCCGCAGACCGACCCCCAGACCCAGACCGTGCTCGTGAAGGCGGCCATCGAGGATACCGGGATGCTCCGGACCGCCCAGTTCATCCGCGCCCGCGTGGTCTGGGGGACGCGCGAGGGGCCGCTGGTGCCCATCCTGGCCGTGTCGCGCGTGAGCGGCCTGCACTTCGCGTTCGTGGCCGAGGGCAAGGACGGCACGCTGGTGGCGAAGCAGCGGCCGGTGAAGGTCGGCGAAATCGTGGGCAACGACTACGTGGTGCTGGAGGGGATCCAGCCCGGGGACCGCGTGATCGTCTCCGGCACCCAGTTCCTGCGGGACGGCGCCCCAGTGACGCCGGCGGGAAGTTGATGCAGAGGCCATCAGCAGCGAGCGCCGGGATTCACTCCCGGCGCGAGCGTATGGGGGGGAGCGCGAAGCGCGCGGGGGGGTGCTTCGTCGCGTTGTACCCCCCCGAAAGTGCCTGATGTTCGTCGACTTTTTTATTCGCAGGCCGATCTTCGCCACGGTCTGCGCGCTCATGATCATCCTGGCGGGAGCGGTCTCGATCCCCACCCTGCCCATCGCCCAGTTCCCCGCCCTGGCCCCGCCCCAGGTCACGGTCTTCAGCAACTACATCGGCGCCAGCGCGCAGGTCGTGGAGAGCGCGGTCACCATCCCCCTCGAGCAGCAGATCAACGGCGCCGAGGGGCTCAAGTACCTGACCTCCAGCAGCGGCAACGACGGGACCAGCCAGATCATCGCCACCTTCGACCTGGGACGCGACCCCGACCTGGCCGCGGTGGACATCCAGAACCGCGTGAACATCGCCATGGGCCGCCTGCCCTCCGAGGTCAAGCAGACGGGCGTCACCGTCCTGAAAAGCGCGAGCAACTTCGTGTTCGGGGCCGCGGTGTACGCCGAGGGCGGGCGCTACGACACCGCGTTCCTGAGCAACTACCTGGACGTCAACGTGCGCGACTCGCTCAAGCGCGTGAAGGGCGTGGCCGACGTCTTCATCTTTGGCGAGCGCCGCTACGCCATGCGGCTGTGGCTGGACCCGGTGCGGGTAGCGTCCAGGGGACTGACCGCCTCCGACGTGGTGGCCGCGCTCCGCGAGCAGAACGTGCAGGTGGCGGCGGGACAGGTGGGCCAGCAGCCGGCGCCCCCGGGCCAGACCTTCCAGGTCAGCGTGCGCGCGGTGGGCCGGCTCAGCGAGCCGCGCGAGTTCGAGGACATCATCGTCAAGGCCTCGGGCGGCACCACCGTCCGCCTGAAGGACGTGGGCCGGGTGGAGCTCGGCGCGGAGGACTACTCCTCGATCCTGCAGTTCAACGGGCAGGACGCGGTGGGCGTCGCGCTCATGCAGCTCAGCAACGCCAACGCCCTGGAGGTGCAGCGCGCGGCGCTGGCCGAGATGGACCGCCTGGCCCAGCGGTTCCCGCCCGGGATGAAGTACCGCATCGCCTTCGACACCACCGAGGTGGTGTCCGCCTCCATCCACGACGTGCTCTTCACGCTGGCCGTCGCCATTGCGCTCGTCATCCTGGTCATCTTCGTGTTCCTGGAGGACTGGCGGACGACCCTCATCCCCGCCGTGACCATACCCGTCTCCCTCATCGGGACGTTCGCCTTCGTGAAGCTGCTCGGGTTCTCCATCAACACCCTCACGCTCTTCGGCATCACCCTGGCCACCGGCCTGGTGGTGGACGACGCCATCGTGGTCATCGAGAACATCGAGCGGCACATCCGCGAGGGAGAGCGCGACCCCTTCAAGGCCGCCTCCGCGGCCATGAAGGAGGTCACGGGCGCGGTGATCGCGACGTCGCTGGTGCTGGTGGCGGTGTTCGTGCCCGTGGCCTTCTTCCCCGGCACGACCGGCATCCTCTTCCGGCAGTTCGCCCTGACCATCGCCTTCTCCATCGCCATCTCCGCCTTCAACGCCCTGACCCTGACGCCGGCCCTGTCCGCGCGCCTGCTGGGCCGCGGCCACGGAGCCAAGGGCCGCTTCTTCACCGGCTTCGACCGCGTGGTCGGCCGCGTGACCGAGGCCTACCGTGGCGCGCTGCGGCGGACCCTCGGGCGGCGCCGTGTCGCCATGGCCGCGTTCCTGGTCGGGATCGTCCTCTCCGCCGCGATCTATCGCGCCGTGCCGCAGGCCTTCGTGCCCGACGACGACCAGGGCTGGGCCATGGTGCTGGTCCAGGCCCCCGAGGGCGCGTCCTGCTGATCAGCCCCGGAGGGCCGCGGCCGTGGCCCCGTCGGCGGGGAAGAACTGTTCGATCGACAGCTCGGCCAGGGTGATGTCCACGGCGGTGCCGAAGGTGGCGAGGGT
>DAINRN010000325.1:0-2004 GCA_036741815.1 Acidobacteriota bacterium | reverse complement strand
GGCGCGTCGCTCGACTACACGCGCAAGGTCTGCGAGCAGGCCAACGAGGTGCTGCGCAAGCAGCCGGAGATGGACACCGTGTTCGCCATCGCCGGCTTCAGCTTCGCGGGCACCGCCCCCAACCGCGGGATGATCTTCTTCGGCCTCAAGCCCTACTCGGAGCGCCGCGGGGCCGAGCACTCGGCGCAGGCGGTCATCGAGCGGCTGCGCGGCCAGCTGATGATGTCGATCAGCGAGGCCATGGTGTTCGCCTTCCTCCCGCCGCCCGTGGAGGGCCTGGGCACCTTCGGCGGCTTCCAGTACGTCGTGCAGGACCAGAGCGGCCACACGCTGGAGGAGCTGGCGGCCGTGACCCAGGACATGGTGGGCAAGGGCAACCAGGACCCGTCGCTCAGCGGGCTGTTCACGAGCTTCACCGCCAACGACCCGCAGTTCGTGGTGACCATCGACCGCGAGAAGGCGAAGTCCGTGGGCGTGCCGCTCCAGCAGATCACGGAGACGCTGCAGACGTACATGGGCTCGGCCTACGTGAACGACTTCGACTTCAACAACCGGTCGTATCGCGTGTACGTGCAGGCGGACAAGCAGTTCCGCGCGCAGCCCAAGGACATGCGCCAGTTCTACGTGCGGTCCGACATGGGGACCATGATCCCGCTCGACAACCTGGTGCGCGTGACCTCGTCCACGACCCCCGGCGTGATCTCCCACTACAACCTGTTCCGCTCGGCGGAGATCAACGGATCCGCCGCCCCGGGCAGGAGCTCGGGCGAGGCCATCGCGGCCATGGACGCCTTGAGCGCCAAGACCCTGCCGCAGGGGTTCGGCTACGAATGGACGGGCGTCTCTCTGGAGGAGCTCCAGGCGGGCCGGACGGCGGCCCTCCTCTTCGGGCTGGGGACGCTCGTGGTCTATCTCACCCTGGCCGCCCAGTACGAGTCCTTCGTCCTGCCCTTCATCGTCCTGATGGCGGTGCCCATGGCCGTCCTCGGCGCGCTGGGCGCGCAGTGGCTGCGGGGCCTGCAGAACGACGTGTACTGCCAGATCGGCCTGGTGATGCTGGTCGGCCTCTCCAGCAAGAACGCCATCCTGATCGTGGAGTTCGCGGAGCAGCTCCGCGCGCGCGGGCTCCCGGTCGTGGAGGCGGCGGTCGAGGCCGCGCGCATCCGCCTGCGGCCCATCCTGATGACCTCGTTCGCCTTCATCCTCGGCGTGGTGCCGCTCGTCCTCGCCACCGGGGCCGGGCAGGCGGGGCGGCACTCGGTCGGCACCACCGTCTTCGGCGGCATGATCGCCTCCACGGTGCTGAACCTGTTCTTCATCCCGGTGCTGTACCTGCTGGTCGAGGAGGGCCGGGAGCGGCTAGCCCGGGCGCGCACCCGCCCGTAAACGGCGCCGGTCCGGCCCCGGCGCCACTCTGTGGTAGATTCGCCCGCAATCGAACCCTTCTATCCAGGCGTGGGAGGCCGCATGGCCGCGACGCTGTGGTTCTACGTGCGGGACGACAAGCGGCAGGGTCCCGTGGACTTCGAGAACCTGGTCACCATGCTGCTGGCGGGCCAGCTCCCCCACAACGCCCTGGTGTGGCACCAGGGGCTCCGGGAGTGGGCGGAGGCCGAGCGCGTCCGCGAGATCGCCGAGCAGCTGCCGCCGCCCCTGCCCCAGGCGGTCAGGCCACCGAAGGCCGCCCCTGTCGTAGAGCCGACCCGGCCCACCGCCGACACCGGTTCCATTCCAACCGTCTCACCCGCGGGTGCCGCGGTCTCAACCCCGGGTCCGCCCCGCGTGGAGGAGCTGCGCAAGCGCCTGGAGAAGGACCCCGGATCCCGCCTGTTCGCCCAGCTCGCCGAGGAGCTGCGCAAGGACGGCCAGCTCGAGGAGGCGGTCGCCGTCTGCCGGACAGGCCTGCAGAAGCACCCGAACTATCCGTCGGCCCACATCACGCTGGCCCGCGCGCTCATCGAGCAATACGAGAAGCAGCAGAAGAAAAAAGCCGACTGGTTCACC
>DAINRN010000324.1:0-4780 GCA_036741815.1 Acidobacteriota bacterium | reverse complement strand
CACCCTATCCCTCCCCACGTAGGGGGAGGGAACTGCGGTTGCGAGATCGGCTCCGCGCTTCTTTTTGTGTCCGTGGCCTGTTTGTGGTGAAGTCCGCCTCCATGAGGGTCCTGGTCACGGGCGGGGCGGGGTTCATCGGCAGCCACCTCGCCATCGCCCTGGTGCAGCGCGGGCACCGCGTGCGCGTCCTCGACAACTTCCAGTCCGGGAAGCGGGACAACCTGCGGGCGGTGGCCGCCGACGTGGAGGTGGTGGAAGGGGATTGCGCCGACGCGGAGACCGCCCGGCGCGCGGTGAAGGACATGGACGCCGTCCTGCACGAGGCGGCGATTCCCAGCGTGGTCCGGTCCGTGGCCGATCCCGCGCTGTCCCATCGCGCCAACGCCACCGGTACGCTCTCGATGCTGCTGGCCGCGCGCGACCTCGGCGTGCGCCGGTTCGTCTACGCCGGGTCCTCCTCGGTGTACGGCGACCAGCCGGGGCGGCGGAAGCGCGAGGACATGGACCCGCGGCCCCTCTCGCCCTATGCGGTAGGGAAGCTCACGGGCGAGCAGTACACCCGCATCTTCGCGACGCTCTTCGGCATGGAGACGGTGACCCTGCGCTACTTCAACGTCTTCGGCCCCCACCAGGACGCGAGCTCGCCCTACAGCGGGGTCATGGGCCTCTTCATCATGGCCCTGCTCGATGGACGGACACCCGTCATCTACGGCGACGGGCGGCAGAGCCGGGACTTCACGTACGTGGACAACGTGGTGGACGCGAACCTGCGGGCGCTGGAGGCGCGGGGCCTGAAGGGGCAGGCCGTGAACGTGGCCACCGGCCGCGCCGTCACGCTGAACGCCCTGCTCCAGACGCTGTCGCGCATCGTGAAGCGGCGGGCGCGCGCCAAGCACGTCAAGCCGCGGGCGGGGGACATCCGCCACAGCCTGGCGGACATCTCACGCGCGCAGCGGCTGCTCGGCTATCGGCCCCAGGTGGACCTTCGGACGGGCCTGGAACGGACCGTGGAGTGGTACCGGACCCATACCCGGTCTAGCGCGACCCGCTGACCGGCCCGACCAGGTGCTGCTCCCAGCTCTTCTGGAACTCCGGGTAGCTCAGGGCCAGGGCCACGGGCAGCGCCTCCTCCGACGGTAGACGATCGGAGAGCGCGGCCAGCAGGCGGACGATCCCCGCCTCGCCTCGCTTGCGCAGGACGTGGGCCACCGCGGACAGGCTCTCCGCGTAGGCGAGCTGCAGCTCGAAGGGCGGCAGGCTCTGGAACGGCGCCTCCAGCGTCAGCAGCGGCATGAGCCGGCCCTCGCGCGCGGCGCGCGCCACCGCGGGGTCGTCGCGGGCGGGGTCGCCGCCCTCGAGCCACTGCGAGACGCCCTCCTGCAGCCACGTCGGGCAGTTGCCGCCGGTGCGTGCGGCGATGAAGGAGTGGGCCAGCTCGTGGCGCAGGACCTGGATGAGCCGAGGGCTGGGCCGGTCCAGGCCCAGGACGGGGACGCGGATGGTCCCGTCGTTCACGCCTTCCGCCCACTCGGGCGTGCGCGCGTCCTGCTGGAACGCCGTGCCCATCTGCAGGACCACCGTGACGGGATCGTCCGGATGGAAGCCCAGCCGCTTGGTGTACTCCGCATAGGCCTCGGTCAGGGCCTCGAGCACCGCCGTGCCCAGCGGCTCGTTGACGCCGCCGTCGTAGCGGATGCGGAACTGCGCG
This sequence comes from Acidobacteriota bacterium, assembly GCA_036741815.1. Classification (GTDB taxonomy): domain Bacteria; phylum Acidobacteriota; class Vicinamibacteria; order Fen-336; family Fen-336; genus DAINRN01. The sequence goes on along the minus strand of DAINRN010000324.1, from coordinate 3,072 downwards.
CCCTTGCCTGCCCGCGCGGGCGCCGCGGACACGTCACCGAGCTTGCGCTGGACCTCCGGGTCGGCGCGCAGGAGCAGGCTGCGGCGGTACTGGACCTCGGCCCCCTCGCGGTCGCCCAGGGCCACGAGCGCATCGCCCAGCAGGGCACGCGAGCGCGGGTCGTTGTCGTCGAGGCGGACGGCCCGCTCCGCCGTATCGCGCGCCGCCCGGATGTCGCCGAGCTTCAGGTAGGCGTCCACCAGCGCATGCAGGGCGGGCAGCGACCGCGGGTCGCGGCCCAGGCTCAGGCGCAGGAGCCGGATCGCCTCCACGGGGTCGCCCGCGGCGATCCGCTCGCGGGCCAGGGCCAGGTCCGGGTCCGCGGCCGCCTCGGGCTCGTACCCCTTGCTGAGGCTCCGCACCAGGCTCCGCGGGATGCCGAAGACGCCGCCGCTCTTCTCGTAACGAAGCTGGTCGCCCTCGTACCAGGCCCGGTCCGCCTCGATGACGCGGCCGTTGGTGAGGGTGATGGTGTCGTCCGCTCCCGCGCGCACGGCGGCCAGGGCGACAAGGAGGGCCAGCGCGGCTCCCGGGACGCGGCGGGACAAGATCAGCGGACGATCTCGGAGGCGCCGACGACGCGGGGCGTCGCGCCCTTGCGGAAGTACTCGGGCAGGTTCGGCATGGCGGAGGCCGCGCGCGACGCGCTCTCGTAGAGGCCCCAGCACAGCCGGTAGCAGTCGCGCCCCTTGTAGTTCACGGGCACGATGAACAGGTCCGGCGATCCTGCGTTCTGCACCGCCTTCTGGACGGTCTCGGGGGAGCAGGCCACCAGGATCTGCACGCTGGCGGAGCTGGCGGGCGCCGCCTTGAGCGTGGCCGCGAACCCCTGCGCCGCGGCGTCGAGGTTGCCGCTCTGCAGCAGGGCCCGGGCCTCGGCCACGCTCGCGGGCCCGGATCGCGTCGCCCGAGGCGACGGCAGGGCCGGAGGAGGCGTCGTGCGCGACGACGACGGCGTCACGGTGGCGGCCGGGGAAGTCGTGGCGGCGCCCGGCATCGTGGGCGGCGGTGTCGCGGCCACGATCGGCGCGGGCGTGGCGGCGCTTGCGGTGACGGTAGCTTGCTTCGATACCGCCGGCTTGGGACTGCGGCCCCAGATGTACCAGGCCGCTCCGACGGCGGCCGCGATCAGGAACAGGGTGACGCCGCCGAGGACGATCGACGAGGGGCCGCGGGCGCTGCGCCGCACGGGCGGCCGCGGGGACGGCTGCGCCGCGCGCGGCTCGCTCCGGGCCGGGCGCCGCTCGGAGGGTGCGGCCGCGGGCGCCATGGGCGGCGCGTTCAGCAGCGCGTCGACGGCGGCCTGGTCGTCCTTGCTGGGGCGCGCCGACGCGGGCTGCGGGGCAGGGGCGGGCGGCTCGGCGATGTCATTCTCGAAGCCGAAGGGTTCGGACGCGGGCATCATGATCGTGGCCGGCGTCACCGTCAGGAGGGGCGCCGTGTCCTCCTTGATCAGGTCGGGCTCCGGCGCGGCGTCGAACGCCATCGGCTCCGGCTCCGGCGCCGGCGGCATGATGACCGTCGGCGGCACCTCTTCGGGGATGAAGAACGGCTCCGGCTCCGACGTGCGCGGATCCGGCGCCATCGCCGCGAGCATGGCCACGGGCAGCGGGTTCGGGGCCGGGACGGCGGCCGGCGGGGACGGTGCCGGTGACGCATCCGGCGCCGGAGCGGGGGTGGCCTCGATCGACTCCCGGGCGGTGTTGCTGAGGTCCAGCTCCTCGCCGGGCTCGCCCATGTTGAACAGCGGGTCGTCGGCCAGCTTGACGACGGCCTCCTCGGCCACGATGCCCGGCGGCTCCGCGGGCGCGCGCTGGACCAGGCCCAGGAACAGCAGCCCGCACGCCACCTTCGCGGCGTCGAAGTCATCCAGGCGTGTGAGCGCGGCCGCTTCCTTGAGCGTCCGCTTGCCGTCGATCTGCTCGGGCAGGCCGCCCGCGTCGGGCTGCAGGTCGGAGAGGCGCGCCGCGAGGTCCGCGCCGGGCGTGAGCACGACCTCCAGGCCGTCCAGGTGGCGGAGGACGAAGTTCCGGTCCGTCAGCTTACGGACCGAGGCCAGAACCAGCCTCTCCGTCGGCAGCTTCAGGTCGATGGCGCCCTTGGGCAGGACGCCGTCCTCGAACTCGAAGTTGCCGGCGGTGTAGGCGATCACGTCGGACACGATGCTCTCCACCTTGGCGCGGGCGGCGTCCGAGAGCTCGCGCTGGCTCACGTACCCGGTGTCGGCCAGGGCCTTGGCCAGCGGGTTCCCCGGGCCCACCTTGGCCGTCACGTCCTCGAGCTGCTCGGGGGTGATCGTCCCGGTCTGGATCAGGATGGCACCGAGCTGGTCGCGCGGGTCGTTGGAGGACCCGAAGAGGATGCGGCCGCCCCGGAAGTAAAGGGCTTTCTGGTACGAGGGGCCCTCCACCTTGAGGGAGCCGGTGGCTCCGTTTCGGTGAAGGTCCATGAGGAGGTGCGGGAACGACTTGGGGTCGATGCTGCCGCTGATCGGGAAAGCGTCGGCCAATGGGCCTCCCGGGCGCTGTTTCCACTCCGCCGCAAACCGGCGGATCGCCCTTGGGGTCAATATATTAACACGCCTGTCCACCCCGGTTGACACCCGGCGTCGGGCGTGGGCTAGACTGGCCCGACGAGGCTCGAAAAGGAGGCCCCTTGGAAGAGGATCGGCGGCGCGAGGACGATTGGTTCCGGCAGAACGAGAAGCAGCTCCTCGAGGCCGCGCGGGTGGCGCGGGAGAAGCGGCAGGGGGAGCGGGCCGCGGCCGAGAACACCGCCGAGCTCAGCCGGCTGAAGGCCCTGCACTACATGAGGTGCCCGAAGTGCGGCCATGAGATGAAGGAGGAGTCCCTGGAGGGCATCGGGATCGACCGCTGCTCGTTCTGCGAGGGGATCTACCTCGACGCCAACGAGCTGGACCAGCTCTTCGCGAAGAAGCAGGAGGAGCGGAAGAACTTCCTGCGGCGGCTGCTCAAGATCTAGGGCCGCTGCGCCGGGCGCCGCTCGCGACATGCCCTACCTGATCGACGGCAA
>DAINRN010000323.1:0-4782 GCA_036741815.1 Acidobacteriota bacterium | reverse complement strand
CATGCGCACGGTGGGCGGCGGGATGTTCCGCGGCGCCATCAAGCCGAGCCCCAGCCCCGACGGCACGGTGGGCATGGACGTGACCTTCCACGTGCACGCGACCGATCCCGGCGCCAACACCAGCGACAGCGATCCCGCCACCTTCCGGATCTGCGGCGCGGAGCGCTACGGGGTCTCGCTCCCGAACTCCACGGGCCACGCCGCCCACGCGTTGGGGGTGAACGACCCCGGCATCGGCGCGAACAACTTCAAGGTCCGGGTCACCGGGCTCCCGCCCAATCAGCTCGGGCGCCTGATCTTCGGGACGACGAAGGTCCTGCCCGGCCAGCCCTACGGCGACGGCCTGCTCTTCGTGGGCGGCATGGTCAAGCGCCTGCCGATCGTGATGGGGAACGCGCAGGGCGTCGCCGTGGTGAACCTGGACTTCACGCAGCCGCCGCTGTTGGGTCTCGCGCCCGGCGATACCCGCTTCTTCCAGTTCGTGTACAAAGACCAGGCCGCCGCCGCCTTCAACACTTCCGACGCGCTCGAGATCACTTTCTGTGACTGAGCGAGCCGAGACCGAGCGAGGTATACTCCGAGCCATGCAGACAAGCCATCGAGCCGTGCTCCCCCTCCTGACGATCACCCTGCTGGCCGGCCCCTTGGGGGCCCTGGCCCAGGCGAGGCCCGAGGACAAGGTCGCGCCCTGGGTGATGGAGAACACCGCCGGGGGCAGGACCGCGGAGTTCCTGGTCGTCCTGGAGGCGCAGGCCGACCTCGGCCCCGCGCGGGCCCTCGCCGGCAAGGCCGTGAAGGGCCGCTTCGTCCGGGACGCACTGTGGAACACGGCCCAGGCCACGCAGGGGCCGCTCCTGGCCGACCTGCAGGCCCGCGGCGTGGAGCACCGGGCCTTCTACATCGTCAACGCGGTGTGGGTGAAGGGTGACCGGGCGCTGGTCATGGACCTGGCCGCGCGGCCGGACGTGGCCCGGATCGAGGGCAACCCGCGGATCCAGAACATCCTTCCCCAGCCCGAGGGGCCCGAGGAGGCCCCCCAGGCCGCCGAGCCGGGCATCATCCAATCGCACGCGCCCCAGGTGTGGAGCATGGGCTTCACCGGCCAGGGCGTGGTCGTCGGGGGCCAGGACACCGGCTACCGCTGGAGCCACAACGCGCTGCGGCCCCACTACCGCGGGTGGAACGGCAGCACGGCCAACCACGACTTCAACTGGCACGACAGCATCCACAGCGGCGGCGGGATCTGCGGCGCGAACTCCCCCGTCCCCTGCGACGATTTCTTCCACGGGACGCACACGATGGGCACGGCCATCGGGCACGATACGGAGAACGGCGGGGTTAACCAGATCGGCATGGCGCCGGGGGCCAAGTGGATCGGCTGCCGGAACATGGACCAGGGCGCGGGCACGCCGACCACCTACCTCGAATGCTTCGAGTTCTTCCTGGCTCCCTATCCCGTCGGCGGGAACCCGGGACAGGGCGACCCGACCCTGGCCCCTGACGTGACCGTGAACTCCTGGACCTGCCCGCCCTCCGAGGGCTGCTCCGTGAACACGCTCCTCGCGGCCGCCCAGGCCCAGCGGGCCGCGGGCATCGTGAGCGAGATGTCGGCCGGCAACTCCGGGAACGGGTGCTCCACCGTGTCCGACCCGCCCGCGATCTACGACGAGGTCTTCAGCACGGGCGCCCTGAACACCAGCACCGACACCCTGGCCGACTTCAGCAGCCGCGGGCCGGTGACCGTGGACGGCAGCAACCGCGTGAAGCCGGACATCTCGGCGCCGGGGACGAGTACCCGCTCCGCCAGCAACACCTCCGACAACGCGTACACCACCGCGAGCGGCACCTCCATGGCCGGGCCCCACGTGGCCGGCGGCATCGCCCTCCTGCTCTCCGTGGACCCCTCGCTCATCGGCAACGTGGACGCCATCGAGCAGCGCATGGGCCGGACGGCCTTCCGGATCTCCACCACGTCGTGCAGCAGCACGGCGAACGTGTACCCCAACAACCTGTTCGGGAATGGCCGGCTCGACGCGCTGTGCGCCGCCCACGACGTGCTCTCCAACGTCAGCATCAACGTGGTGGGCAACACCACGGTCTGCCCGACGTGCACGGGCGGCACGGCCACGGTGACGGATACCGGCGGCGGGCCCGCCACGCACCAGTGGGGCTTCCGCACCACGTCGGGCGGGGCCATCACCAACATCCCCGGCGAGACGGGCACCAGCTACCTCATCGACGGCAACGACTTCCCGGGCGTGGGCAATTACTTCCTGGTGGAGGTCACCACCTCCACGGCGGGTTGCGGGACGCCGCTCGTCTCCAACGAGGTGGGGATCACGGTCGCGGTGCCTGTGGAGCTGATGGGGTTCGAAGTCCAGTAGCCTCCAACTTTCGCGCGACGGGGCCCCGCCGGACCGCGGGGCCCACCCTATACTGGTTTCAGTGAGGAAGCGGAGCCACGCCGTGGGCACGCTGGCGGAAGCGCAGGAGCATTTCCGTCTCCTGGTGGGCGGGGTCCGCGAGCACGCCATCTTCCTGATGGACACCAAGGGCACCATCCAGACCTGGAACGCCGGCGCCCAGGCCATCAAGGGCTACCGCGCCGAGGAGATCATCGGCCAGCACTTCTCGCGCTTCTACCAGCCCGAGGAGGTGGCGGCGGGCAAGCCGGCGCGGGAGCTGGAGATCGCCGAGGCCGAGGGCCACTACCGCGAGGAGGGCTGGCGGGTCCGCAAGGACGGCTCCCTCTTCTGGGCCAGCGTGACCATCAGCGCCATCCGGGACGAGGGCGGGCAGCTCGGCGGCTTCCTGAAGATCACGCGGGACCTCACGGACAAGAAGCACGCCGAGGACGCCCTCAGGGAGAGCGAGGAGAAGTTCCGCCTGATGGTCGAGGCGGTGAAGGACTACGCCATCTTCATGCTCGATCCCCACGGCCTGATCGCGAGCTGGAACCCCGGGGCGGAGCGGATCAAGGGGTACCGCGCCCACGAGATCGTGGGCAGCCATTTCTCCCGCTTCTACCCGAAGGAGGACGTGGACTCGGGCAAGCCGGAGAGGGAGCTGGTGATCGCGGTCGCGGAGGGGCGCTACCAGGAGGAGGGGTGGAGGATCCGCAAGGACGGCACCACCTTCTGGGCCAGCGTGACCATCTCCCCCGTCCGGGATCCGGAGGGGACGCTCCGGGGCTTCGTGAAGGTCACCCAGGACCTGACGGAGCGGCGGCAGGCGGAGCGGCAGCGCCTCGAGCTGCTCCGCGAGCAGGACGCGCGCGCCGAGGCCGAGAAGGTCAACCAGGTCAAGGACGAGTTTCTGGCCATGCTCTCCCACGAGCTGCGCACCCCGCTGAACGCCATCGTGGGCTGGGCCCACCTCCTGCGCGCGGCGCCGCAGCTGGACCAGGCGCAGGTCGCGAAGGGCCTGGAGGCCATCGACCGCAACGCCGCCATCCAGACCCAGATCGTGTCCGACGTCCTCGACATCTCGCGGATGACCTCGGGCAAGGTGCGGATCACCCCCCGCCGGGTCGACCCGGGCGACGTGGTGAGCGCCGCCATCGACACCGTCCGCCCGGCGGCCGATGCCAAGCGGATCAACCTGAGCGTGTCGCTGCCCGAGGAGCCCGCCTTCGTATACGCCGACGGGGACCGCCTGCAGCAGGTGGTCTGGAACGTGCTGCAGAACGCCGTGAAGTTCACGCCCAGCGGAGGACGGGTGGAGGTGCTCGTGGAGCGGCGGGAGTCCTCCGTCGAGATCGCGGTCAGCGACACCGGCGCGGGCATCCGGCCGGATTTCCTGCCCCACATCTTCGAGACGTTCCGGCAGGCCGACTCCTCCAGCAGCCGGACGCACGGCGGGCTGGGCCTGGGGCTGGCCATCGTGAAGCAGCTGGTCGAGCTCCACGGCGGGCGGGTGACGGCGGAGAGCGAGGGCGAGGGGCGCGGCACGACGGTGAGGGTGCGCCTCCCCTTGATGCCCCTCTCCGTGGACCCCGCGGCGCCGCAGCGTGACGGCCCGCGCCCGCTGCCGCGGCTGGGAGGGGTGTCGGTGCTGGTGGTCGACGACCACGCCGACGCCCGGGAGCTGGTGGCGGTGGTCCTGCAGCAGGCGGGGGCCAGGGTCTTCACTGCGGCCGACGCGACCGAGGGCCTGGCCGCCCTGCGCGAGCGCCGGCCCGACGTCCTGCTCTGCGACCTGGAGATGCCCGGCGAGAGCGGGTTCGAGATGATGAAGAAGGTGCGGGCCCTGCCCTCGGACGCGGGCGGACTCACTCCGGCCATCGCCCTCACCGCCTACGCCCGCGACGAGGACCGGGTGCGCACGCTCCTGGCCGGCTTCCAGCGCCACGTGGCCAAGCCGGTGCGGCCGGAGGAGCTCGCGAGCGCGGTGGCCGGGCTGGCCGGCGCCACGCGCCCCCCGATGTAGGGTAGGATCCGCGCCCGCGTGGCCCTCCAGACGGTCGCTGTCATCGGATCCGGGCTCATGGGCCGGGGCATCGCCTACTGCGCCGCCGCCGGAGGCCTGCGGACCGCCCTCTTCGACGTGTCCGCCGAGGCCCTGGAGCGCGCCCTGTCCCGCATCCGCGCGGACCTCGACGAGGGGGCGGCCCGCGGCAAGCTCTCCCCCGCCGAGGCCCAGGCCGCGCTGGAGCGGATCGCCCCCGAGCGGGAGCTCGAGGCGGCCGTGCGCGGCGCCGACTTCGTGATCGAGGCGGTGCCCGAGGACATCGCGCTGAAGCTCCAGACCTTCTCCCGCCTGGACGCGCTCTGCCCGCCCGAG
>DAINRN010000322.1:0-4791 GCA_036741815.1 Acidobacteriota bacterium | reverse complement strand
GTCTACGTGTTCGTGCGCTCGGGGGCGGCCTGGACGCTGCAGCAGAAGTTCCGCCCCTTCGACTACGCGCCGGGCGCGAGGTTCGGCTGGTCGGTGTCGGTCTCCGGGGAGACGCTGGTGGTCGGGGCGCCCGCGCCTGGCCTCGTCGGCGCGGCCTACGTATTCCAGCGTTTTGGAACGACCTGGTTCCAGATGCAGAAGCTGGTGGCGCCGGCGGGAGGGACGCAGTTCGGCCGGAGCGTAGCGGTCTCAGGGGACACCGTCGTGGTGGGTGCTCCTTTCGCTGGCCCCGGCGCGGTCGGGTCGGCCACCGTCTTCGTTCGCTCGGGGCTCTCCTGGACCGAGCAGCAGACGCTCGTGGCGTCCGACGGGGCGCCGAACGATTCTTTCGGCGGGTCCGTGTCGATTTCCGTGGATACGGTCGCGGTCGGCGCCCCAGAAGACGATGCGCCGACGACGGACGCGGGCTCGGTGTACGTGTTCGTGCGCTCGGGGACGACCTGGACCGAACAGCAGAAGCTGCTCTCGGACGGAGCGCCGGGCAACATCCTGGGCTACTCGGTGTCGCTCTCGGGAGACACGGTCGTGGGCGGGGCGCCCCACCATGACGCGCCGGGTGGTCAGGATGCCGGCGCGGCCTATGTGTTCGCGCGCTCGGGGGCCACCTGGACCGAGCAGCAGAAGCTCTTCGCCTCCGACGGCGCCTTCGGTGACAACCTGGGATGGTCGGCGTCGATATCGGGCAACAAGCTCGTCGTCGGAGCGATCCTTGCCGATACTCCCGGTGGCCCGGACGCGGGCTCCGCGTACGTTTTCGTCCGGTCGGGCACGACCTGGACCGAGCAGCCGAAGCTGCTCGCGCCGGACGGAGCGGGCAACGATGAGTTCGGCCAGGCGGTGTCGGTTTCCGGAAACCTCGTCGCGGTCGGGGCCTCCGGAGACGACACGCCCCTTGGGGTCGATGCCGGCTCGGCGCACGTGTTCCGCGATCCGACGCCGGCCGACCTCGCCGTGACCAAGACGGATGGGCTGTACGAGGTGGTGCCCGGCCACGCCGTCACCTACACGATCATGGCCTCCAACGCCGGGCCCAGCGACGCGCCCAACGCGATCCTGCTGGACAGCCTGTCCTCCGCGCTGTCGGGCGCCACCTGGACCTGCTCCGCGTCCGCGGGATCGTCGTGCGGCGTCGGCGGATCGGGCAGCATCGACGACGTCGTGAGCCTGCTCGTCGGCGGGATCGCGACCTATACCCTCACGGCCACGGTGGACCCGGGGGCCACGGGCTACCTGGCGAACACCGCCACCGTCACGGGCACCGCCGACCCGAACCCCGCCGACAACAGCGGCGTCGACGTGGACACCCTCACGCCGGAGGCCGACCTGGGCGTCACCAAGACGGATTCGCCGGACCCCGTCGCCCCCAACAACCCGTTGAGCTACACCGTGACCGTGACCAACGCCGGACCGTCCGACGCCACGGGGCTCACGCTCACGGACAACCTGCCCGTCGGCGTCACCTTCGTCTCGTCCGTCCCCGGCCCTCCGACGTGCAGCCTTGCGGGGGCCACTCTCACCTGCGCCCTCGGGGCGCTGGCCGCCGGAAGCACGACCGTGGTGACGATCAACGTTACCGTCAACGGCTCGGCCACCGGCATCCTCGTGAACACCGCCACCGTCGGCGGCGGCGAGACCGATCCCAATCCGTCCAACAACACCGCCACCGCGGGCACCGCCGTGGGGCGCAGGGACGGGGAGCTGAGCCACGGAACGGACGAAGTGTTCGACCTGGCCGCGAACCCCGGGCCCGTGGCGGACGAGGACGTCTTCCGGATCAACCAGAAGCCCTACTCGTCCTACGAGGTCCTGGTGGACGCCACGTCAGGCGACATCGGCCTCGGCTCCGGGCCCTCGCTGCAGCGGCTGGCTCCCGACGGCTCCACCGTGGTCCAGACCTCCGTGCCCGTGGGCGCCGGCCCCAGCCGCAGCCTGCGCTGGATGAACGCCACGGCGGGCGAGGTGGAGGGCGAGACCGTCCGCGTGCGCAGCGCGAGCTGCGGGACCGACTGCGGTCCCGACGACACCTACAGGATCAGAGCGTTCGAGACGACCTACGCGGTGCCGCGCTTCAACAACGCGGGCACGCAGGTCACGGTCCTCGTGCTGCAGAACGCCAGGAGCTACCCGATCTCGGGCGAGGCGTACTTCCGGGTCCCGTCGGGGGCGCTGGTGGCCACCCATCCCTTCAGCCTGACCCCCAAGGGCAGCCTCGTGCTCAACACCGCGGGCCTGCCGGGCGCGACCGGCGTGTCGGGCACGATCACCATCGCCCACGACGGCGGCTACGCCTCCCTGGTCGGCAAGACGATCGCCCTCGAGCCCGCGACCGGCTTCAGTTTCGACTCGCCGCTCGAGCCGCGGCGGCGGAGGTAGCCGGCCTCAGCGGACGCCGGCCGCGGCCGGCGAGCCCTGCATCAGGTACGGGCCGAGGGACCGGCGCACGTGGGGGTCGCGGAACGCCCAGAAGAGCCCGTCGATGTAGAAGTGCACGAAGGCGAGCAGCAGGTAGCCGGACTCGAAGAGGGTGAGGTAGCCGACGCGCGTCAAGAGCTCCTTGGCCGCGAAGAACCCCAGGCCGGCGGCGGCCAGGGTCAGGACGAGGCCCAGGTTGCTCGCGCTCACGCGGTGGAGATAGACCTGCGCGCGGGATCCCACGCCCTCGCGGAACTTCCGCCGGTGGACGAGCCATATGAGCGCCAGGTACTGCACGTAATGCGGCAACAGCATGGCGAAGGTGGCGCGCCCCGAGTCGGAGATCCACAAGTAGGGGTGGAAGAGCGCGATGCTGCCCACGAACAGCCCGAGCTCGGGCAGGCCCGCCGGCTTCCCCTCCGCGGAGCGCCGCTGGAAGGCCAGGACGGCACGGCCCACCGCCGCTATGGCGATCGCGCCCGCCCCCAGCCAGAGCAGGAAGGGCAGCCGCGGCGAGACGGCGGCCAGCACGGGCTCCACCTCCGCGTGCGTCTGGATGTTCCAGAGGCAGAACCACAGGTTCGTGGCCAGGATGGCGGCGTTGGCCGTGACCTTCTGTTGGGGGTCGAACACGCCTGCGCGATGGCGGTAGATGGAGAGGATGCCGCAGCTCTGACGCCCGACGTGGACCGCGTTCCAGAAGAACAGCACGAACTGGATCACGAGGGGGACGTGGAAGACGACCAGCGCGCAGAAGGTCGCCGTGATGAGGGCGGGGCCGGCGAAGAAGGCCACCCAGCGCTCGCGGTTCCTGCCCCGGTTCTCGTCCCAGAAGTAGAAGGCGAAGCTCGAAAGGTAGTGCGCGAAGGCCAGCACGAAGCCCACCAGCGCAAAGGCGTTATGCAGGTACAGCGCGCCGTAGACGAGCGGCAGGGTCACGAGCGGCGCCAGGATGAAGAACGCCAGGTCGAAGCCCGACGACTCGATCCACTCGTGGGGCGCCGGCCGGCGCGCGCCGAGGACCGCGCCGGGGGCGACCGACACCGGTGGTCGTGGGACGAGGACCGCCATCGGAGAGCGGGATTATACTCCCCGCCCTGAGGCGCCTGGTCCCGAACCTCCTGCTCGCGTGCGCCAGCGTGCTGGCCGTGGCCCTGGCCCTCGAAGGCGCCCTGCGCCTCTTCTGGCCCCAGGACCTGCCGTTCTTCTCGGCGCTCTTCGTCGAGGATCCCGTCGTGGGGATGCGCCACGTGCCCCACACCCGCGCGCCCATGGGCTCCGAGACGGGCGGACCGGTGCAGGTGCGCATCAACTCCCGCGGCTACCGTGGCCGCGAGTACCCGTGGGACGCGCCCGCGGGCTTCCGCATCCTCGGCCTGGGCGACTCCTTCGCCTTCGGCTTCGGAGTCGAGGAGGACGACACGTACCTGGCGCGGCTGGAGCGGGCGTTATCCGCGCGTCGCGCCGAGGTGATCAACGCGGGGCTGGCGGGCATGGGGCCCGACAACGAGGCGCGGCTGCTGGCCGCCGACGGTCCCGGCCTCCGCCCCGACCTCGTGCTCGTCGGTTTCTACTTCGGCAACGACCTCATGGATGCGGTGACGGGAGTGGCCCGCACGCGCCTGCGAAACGGCTCCCCGATGGTCCCGGACGCGATCCTGGAGCGCTGGTACCGTCCCCTTCGCCCCGGCCGCATCCTCCCCCGACCGCTGGCCCGCCCGGCGCCGGGAGGCCTGAACCTGCCGCTGCCTTTCAAGGACAGCCTGAGGAAGCACTCCCATCTGTACCGGCTGGTCACGGGACGCGTCGGCCGGCTGCAGCTGGCGTGGCGCGGCTCCGGAATCGGCGGCGCCACCGCGAGTGCGCCCGTAGAGGAGTTCAATCCGTTCGGGCAGGAGGCGTTCTGCCTGAAGAGCGACCCGCCGGAGTTCGACCTCGCCTGGCAGAAAGCGAAGGACGCGATCGGCGAGATCAAGACCTGGTGCGACGGCCATGACGCGCGGCTGGCCATCGTCGTCATCCCCACCGAAGCGCAGGTCTATCCGGAGCGTTGGGATGACGTGCGCCGCCGCTTCGCCTTGCGCGACAGCGACTTCGACCTCGACAAGCCGCAACGGATCCTCTCGGAGTACGCGGCCGCCAGCGGGATCCCGCTCATCGACCTTTTGCCCGTCCTGCGCGCGGCCCGCGACACCGGCGCGCCCCTGTATTTCCGGCGCGACATCCACTGGACCCCGCGCGGTCACGCGTTGGCCGCGGACGAGATCCTGCGCCGGCTCCGCGCCCTGGGGTTGCTGCCCGCGAACTAGCGCACCCGCG
>DAINRN010000321.1:3464-4792 GCA_036741815.1 Acidobacteriota bacterium | reverse complement strand
CGATGCGGTCTTTCTCCGAGAGCATGAGGCGGCGCACGACCACGTGGCGGATGACCCTCTCCCAGTTGCCCTCGTACTGGGTCATGAGGTCCTGGAAGGTCTTCCGGCAGAACGGGCACAGGTTCCCGGTGCCGGCGATCCGATAGTCCTTCTGGCCCGTGCGCCGGTTGATCTCGGCGTAGATGGCCTCCTGGCTCTCGAAAGGGATGAGGTGCAGCGGGTCCTCGTGCATGGGGCACCACTGCACGGTGTCGGTCCCCGGCGAGGCCAGGTCGGCCTTCCAGCCGAAGGTGTAGAGCGCGCCCTCCTTCTGCCCCGAGTAGGCCTCGAGGCCCTTCTTCAGGAGCCGGGCGATGGTGGACTTGGACGATCCCACCGGCCCGTGCAGCAGGACGATCCGCTTCTCGGTGCCGTAGCCGAAGGCCGCGGACTTGATGTTGTGGACGAGGCGCATGAGCGGCGCGTCCAGGCCAAAGACGGCGTCGCGGCCCGCGTCGACGGGGTCGTCGAAGATGCGGTAGTGCGTGTAGCGCTCGTGCTGCCGGGTGTAGTCGGTGACCCCGTGGGACAGGATCATGTCGTACAGCCGCTGGTAGGCGTTGCGCGCCACCTTCGGGTTCGCCATCACGATCTCCATGTAGTCCTCGAGCGTCCCCGTCCAGTGACGCTCGCGGTAACCCTGGAGATCCTGCTTCTGCTTGACGATGCCGAGCAGGGCGTCGGCCCCGGTGACTGCCATGCGTGACCCCCCTCTGGGTCGTAGGGTGACGACCGGCTCAGGGTACGGCTTTTCGCCGGGCGAGACAAGGGTTTGCTTGACAGGGTTTGCTTGACGGGGTTCCGATTGACTTTGACCGCCGCCGCGCGCGACACTGGTCGTGTCTTCGGAGGCCGCCGTGAGCCGAAAGAGCATCTCCATCGGGGATTTCGTGGATGGCCTGCGGTCCTTCGAGGCCGAGCCGATCACCCGCGACCGCGTGCTCGACTACATGCAGGAGACGCCGGTGGACCGCGCGTCCCTCGGGCCCTACGTCCACTTCCGCGGGGACATGTACACGCGGAACCTCGTCTACCGCGACGACCAGATCGAGCTGATGGCCGTGTGCTGGCAGCCCGGCCAGCGCACGGTCATCCACACGCACAACGGCCAGCTCGGCTGGATGGGCGTGGAGCAGGGGGCGCTGGCCGTCATCAACTACAAGTGGATCGGCTGCAACGCCGCCGACAACCAGAACGTGGCCGGCCTCGATTGCCTGGCCGGGGCCACGGAGCTGGACCTGGACCGGCGCGAGGTGCAGGAGTGCTTCCCGGGCGGCCCCATCAACACC
>DAINRN010000321.1:0-3454 GCA_036741815.1 Acidobacteriota bacterium | reverse complement strand
CCACCAGGTGGTCGTCCAGGGGAAGGAGCCGGTCGTCTCGCTCCACGTGTACAGCCGGCCCATCGACTCCTGCGTGGCCTTCGACCTGGAGCAGAAGCGCTGCTACCGCCGCGTGCTCCGCTACTACAGCAAGTACGGCGACGTCGTGGCCCCGGAGGGCGACCTGGTGAGCGTCGTCGAGCAAGGGGGCGCTGCGCCGCGCCCCCTTGAACCCCCGCGCGCTACGCGGGAGTGAATCCCGCTCCGCGCGCCGCTCTGGCTGAAGCGTGGAGCCGCTGGCCGGCATCAGGGTCGTCGATCTAACCCGGATCCTCGCCGGCCCCTACTGCACGCAGGCCCTGGCCGACGCCGGTGCCGACGTCCTGAAGATCGAGGAGCCGGGGAAGGGCGACGACACGCGCGGCTGGGGCCCGCCGTTCGTGAAGGGCGAGAGCGCGTACTTCCTTTCCGTGAACCGCGGGAAGCGCAGCCTGACCCTGAACCTCAAGGCCGAGCGCGGCCGGGAGATCCTGTGGCGGCTGCTCGAGGCCGCCGACGTGCTCGTCGAGAACTTCCGCCCCGGGACCATGGACCGGATGGGCTTCGGCGAGGCGGCGGTCCGTGCCCGCCACCCACGGGTCGTGTACGCCTCCATTTCGGGCTACGGCGGGGACGGGCCCTGGGGCGGACGGCCCGGCTACGACGCCGTCGTGCAGGGCGAGGGCGGCCTCATGAGCATCACCGGGCCGGCGGACGGCGCGCCGCACAAGGCCGGCGCCTCGCTGGCCGACGTCGCGGCGGGGATGACCGCCTTCCAAGGCATCCTGCTCGCGCTGTTGCGCCGCGAGCGGACGGGCGAGGGCCGGCACGTCGATATCTCGCTGCTGGAGAGCCTGCTCGCCCCGCTCACGTATCACGCGGCGACCTATCTCCTGACCGGTCAAGTCCCCGCGCGACTCGGAAACCGCCACCCCAGTCTCGCTCCTTACGAGACGTTCGAGGCGCAGGATGGCTACGTGATCGTGGGTGTGGGCAGCGAGTCCCTTTGGCGATCGTTCTGCGAGGTCCTGGGGGAGGCGGGTCTTGAAACGGACCCCCGCTTCGAGACCAACGCGCAGCGGGTGACGAACTACGCGGCCCTGCGCGCCCTGCTCGCGCCGCGATTCCGCAGTCGGCCCGTCATGGCCTGGCTCGCGGCGCTCGAGGGCGCGGGGATCCCGTGCGGCCGCGTGCGCACCGTGGCGGAGGCGCTGGACAACCCGCAGGTGTCGGCCCGCGGCCTGCTGCTGGAGACCGAGCACGCGACGATCGGGTCGGGCCGTTACGTGGGCAGCCCCATCCACCTGACCGGAGCCGGCCGCGGGTCCACACTGGCCCCGCCGCTCCTCGGGCAGCACACGGATGAGGTCCTGCGAGAACGGGTGGGCCTGGACGCGGGCGCCATCGCGGGGCTGCGGCGAGACGGGGTTGTCTAGTCTCGCGCTCCACCGGCAACTGCTGCACTTCGCCCGAGCGGAGCTGCGCTGGACCGGCCATGCGGCGGCCACTGGCTGGGGAAGCATCCGAGAGGGACGGGCTTCACGGCAAGCGAGGCGTTGGAAGTCGTCCGCTGGGCTCGGGATGTCGGCCCGGCTCGGCCCACCCGCCAATTGCTGAAGATGTGGCGGACCCTCTACCCGGACACCCGGGTGGACCTCATCGCGCTGCGCGAGGTGCTGAGCCCCGAAGAGCGCGCGCACGGCGCGCTGAGCTGATCCGCTCGACTCGCCCCGGGGCGAGTTGCTTCGGATATCATGAGCCGCTGGCGTCCCTCCCCGGCGGGCCGGCCGATGGGCCGTCCCCTCCTGGCGCCGAGGCTTCGATGGCGCGGATCTTGGTCGTCGACGACGAGCCCAACATAGCGAAGACGCTCGTCGACCTGCTCGCCCTGCACCGTTTCCCCGCCGTGACCGCCGCTTCCGGCGAGGAGGCCCTCGAGGTCCTGGCCAAGGAGCCCTGCGACCTGGTGATCCTGGACGTGCGCCTCCCCGGGATCTCGGGCTTCGAGACCTGCGCCCGCATCCGCGAAGCGCACGGTCCCTCGCTGCCCATCATCATGCTCACGGCCTACGGCGAGCCGGCGGCCGTCCGCCAGGGCCACGAGGTGGGCGCGGACGACTTCCTGACCAAGCCGGTGGACAGCCCGTCGCTGGTCCTGAAGGTGCGGGCCTTCCTGCGCTTCAAGAGCGTGCACGACGAGGTGGTGCGGGCCCGCGAGGAGGCCCAGGCCCACTCCCGCGACCTGGCCCTGCTCCACGAGATCGGCCGCGACTGGTCGCTCATCGCCGAGCCGGAGGAGTTCAACCGGATGGTGACCCAGCGGCTGGCCGGCCTCATCGGCGCGCCGGTCTGCCTCATCGCCCTCTACGACCCGGCCACGCGCATCATGAGTGCCGCGCTGCCCGCGCACGGGCTGCCCGACGACGTGGCCCGCAAGACCCGTTACGAGGTCAAGCCGGAGTACCGGAGCCTCTGGAACTTCCGCACCGGCCGGCCCTACGTCAGCAACCGGCCGCAGTCCGACGCGCGGCTCATCCAGGAGATGGTGCGCCTGACCAAGGTGCAGTCGATCGTGCTGGTGCCCATGCTGTCCGAGGGCCACGTCCTCGGGCTGCTGGTGGCCGCCAACAAGCGCGGAGGCTTCACGAGCAACGACGTGCGCCTGCTCTCGATCTTCGCGGGCCCCGCGGCATCCTTCCTCCGCAGCCGCCGGATCTTCGACCGCCAGCGGCGGCACGCCGCCGCCGCGCAGAGCCTGTCCGCGCTGGCGGGGGACATGGCCGGGACCATCGGCCGCGCGGCCCTGCTGAACCTGGCCGTGCACCGCATCCAGAAGGACCTGGGCTACGAGCGCGTGGCCTTCTGGTCGCCGGGCCCCGCCGGGGAGCTGGTGCAGGAGCTGGAGGCGGGCGCCGACCGGCCCCCCGACTTCCCCGCGGACCGCGCGCAACTGACGTGGGCGCTTCAAGGCGGCTCGCCCCTGCAGCGTTCCCACCGCGACGCGCTGGTGGAGCTGGCGGTGCCCGTGCGCGCCGGGGGCCAGGGCCTGGGCATGCTCGTGGTCCTGCGCGCCACGGCCGCGCGCTTCGCCGAAGAGGACGTCAACATCCTGACCACGTTGGCCGGCCAGCTCGCGCTGGCCATCCAGAAGTCCGAGAGCGTGGCCCGGACCGAGCACATGGCCCGGCAGATGGCGACCCTCTACGACCTCGGGCTCGAGACCTCGGCCCTGCGCGACCTGCGCCAGCTCTTCGCGAGGGGCACCGAAGAGGCGGGCCGACTCATCAAGGCCGACCACACCTCGGTCCTGCGCGCCTTCGAACGCAACGACGCTGTCGTGAGCCACGATCGGGTCTTCGGCGAACCCGAGAAGCAGTACGGGGGCCACGACATTGCCCGGGGTCTCGCGGAAGTATGAGTCAGCGACGATCGCTGT
>DAINRN010000320.1:2227-4806 GCA_036741815.1 Acidobacteriota bacterium | reverse complement strand
ACCCGGGTAGTGAAGTTCTAGACGCGGTCACCCTCGACCACCTGATTGCCGAGCTGGGGCCGCTGCTGGTCGGCCGCCATCTCGGGCGTCCCCGCGCCGTTGGCGCGCACGCCATCGCCTTCGAGGTGTCCGGCGCCCGCGACCGGAGGCTCTGGATCGACGCGGGCCGCGGCACCGCCGGCCTGTACCTGCTGACACGCGACGAGGAGCGCCGAGCGGCGTCGACGGCGCCGGATCCGACCGGGTCCACGCGCCACGCGCTGCTGCTGTTCCGGAAGCACCTCTCCGGCGTCCGCGTCACCGGTCTGCGCCGGGTGGAGGGCGCGCGGGCGCTGGTGCTCGAGGCGGGAGCGGTGACGGTGGCGTTGCGGCTGGGTGGGTCCGCGCCCGCGGCGACGCTCCTGGCGGGAGACGCGCCGAGCGCCACCCTCGGCACCGGCCCGGCCGCCTGGCCGCTGCCCGCGGCCGAGCCGGAACGCGATTGGGACCGCATCCCGCCGGAAGCCCTGGAGGATGCGGCCCGGGGCGCGCCGGCCGCCGGCCGCCCCGTCCATCGCGCCATCGCCGCGGCCTGTCCCTCCCTGGGGCCGCTCCTGGCGCGGGACCTGGACGGAACTCCGGCCGCGCTCGAGGCGCTGCGATCCCGGCTCCGCTCCCCGCGGCCCACGCTGCACGCGCCCCGTCCCCTCGAGGAGTGTGACGACGCCGACCTCGCGCCGGACGACGCCCTCGCCCTCGCGCCGATCCCGCTCTCGGGCAGGTCTGCGTACCCGCTGCACACGGGCGCCTGGCTCGAGGCGGCCGCCGCGTACCTGCTGGCTCGCTGCCGCGGCGACGCCTTCGCCGCCCGCCGGCGCGCGGCGCTGGCCGCGGCGCGCCACGACGTCGTCCGGCTGTCGCAGCTCGAGGCGAACCTGACCCGGGACCTCTCCGGCCTGGCGGACCCGGAGGTCCTGCGGCGCCGCGCCGAGGCGCTCCTGGCGACGCCCGACGCCCTTCCCGCCGGCGCGGCGGAGGCGGACGTGCCCGATCCGCGGGAGCCGGGGAGTCGGCTGCGGTTCGCCGTGGACCCGCGCCTGGGCGGCCCGGCCAATGCCGACCGCCTCTTCGAAAAGGCGCGTCGCATCGAGCGCGCCCACCTCCAGGTCCGCGAGCGCGCCCTTGCGACCGGCGCCGGGCTGGCCGCGGCGCGTGCCCGCGAGGCGGCGGTATCCGCCGCGCGGAACCTCGCGGACCTCGGCCCGCCGCCCGCGGCGCGCGACGAAGCGTCCGCCCGGGAGTCGGGCTCGGGCCCGCTCGCGTACCTCACCGGCCGCGGCCTCACCATCCTCGTGGGCCGCGGGGCGCGCGAGAACCACCGCCTCACGTTCTCCACCGCCCGGCCCGAGGACCTCTGGCTCCACGCGCGCGACGTCCCGGGGGCGCACGTCATCCTCAGGGACGACGAGGGGCGCGCGAATCCCGAGGACATCCGCGAGGCGGCCGAGGTGGCGGCGTTCTTCAGCGGCGCGCGCGAGCAGCCGCGCGCCGACGTCCACGTGGCCAGGCGCAAGCACGTGCGCCCGGCGGAGGGCGGCCCGGGACGCGTGCGTGTCGCCCATTCCGAGAACGTCCGCGTGTCGCCGCGTGACCCCGCGGGCCGCCTGCGCCGGCGCTGAGGCGGCCGGTCGGACGAAAGGACGTATCATCGATGGCCATGACCGGGGCCGACGCGGGCAGGGCGCCGTCCCTCCTCGGACGCGTCGCGGCGGTGGTGGCCACCGGCTTCGGCGCGGGCTACTCGCCGATCGCCCCCGGCACCGCCGGCTCGATGGTCGGCCTGCTGCTCTTCTGGCCGCTGCGCGGCCTGCCCGCTCCCTTCCAGGTCGCGGTGGTGGTGGCGGTCTTCCTCGTGGGCGTCGCCGCGGGCGCGCGCGTGGCCCGCAGCGTGGGGGCGGAGGACCCGGGCATCGTCGTCGTGGACGAGGTGGTCGGGATGTGGACGTCGCTGCTCTTCCTCCCCTTCACGGTCGGCACCGCGGCCGCCGCCTTCGTGCTCTTCCGCATCATGGACGTGATCAAGCCGTATCCGGCCCGCGATCTCGAGGACCTTCCGGGCGGGTGGGGGATCATGTCCGACGACCTGATGGCCGGCGTGTACGCGAACCTGGCGTTGCGGGCGGCGCTGCTGGTCTGGCCGCAGCCGTGACGCGCCGCGCGCGGAGCGGCGCGGACCGCCCGGGCCGATGCTGAGGGCGGAGATCCTGGCCGTGGGGACCGAGCTCCTGACGCCGCTGCGCTCGGACACCAACGCGGTGTACCTCACGGGCCAGCTCCTCCAGGCCGGCGTGGAGGTGGGCGCCCGGGTCACGGTGGCCGACGATCCCGGCCTGCTCGAGTCCGCGTTCCGGTGCGCCCTGGGCCGCGCGCAGATCGTGATCGCCACCGGAGGCCTGGGGCCCACCGAGGACGACCTGACGCGCGAGGCCGCCGCCGCCGCCGTGGGCCGCGGCCTGCGCCGGGACCCCGGCATCCTCGAGGGACTGCGCGCGCGGTTTGCCCGCTACTTCCCCAGGCTATTCGCCTACGTGCATTCGTCG
>DAINRN010000320.1:0-2217 GCA_036741815.1 Acidobacteriota bacterium | reverse complement strand
GCGGTGGGCCCGCTACGGGCGGGCCATGGCGCCCGTGAACGAGAAGCAGGCCGACCTCATCGAGGGCGCGGTCATGCTGCCGAACCCGCTGGGCTCGGCCTGCGGGCAGAAGCTCGAGAAGGACGGCCGGCTCCTCTTCCTGCTCCCCGGCCCGTCCCACGAGATGCAGCCGATGTTCGAGGAGCAGGTGCTGCCCGCGATCCGCGAGCGGGCCCGGGGCGTGCTGCTCAGCACCCGCGTGTTGCGGATCGCGTCGATGTCCGAGAGCGACGTGGAGCAGGTCGCGGCCCCCATCTACAAGACGTTCACGAACCCGCGCACCACCATCCTGGGCGCGCCGGGCCAGGTGGAGCTGCACCTCACGGCCGAAGGGCCGTCCGCGGACGCGGTGGCCGAGCGCCTGGAGGCGCTGGCGAAGGCGTTGCGCGAGGCCCTCCCGGGACGCGTGTACAGCGAGGACGGGCGGGAGCTGCCGGAGGTGGTGGCGGCGCTCCTGCGGGAGCGCGGGCTCACCGTGGCCGTGGCCGAATCCTGCACGGGCGGCCTGCTCGCCGCGCGGTTGACCTCCGTGCCTGGCGCCAGCGCATTCCTGGAGCGCGGCTACGTGACCTACAGCAACGCATCGAAGGTCGAGCTGCTGGGAGTGGACCCGGCGCTCCTCGCCTCCGCGGGCGCGGTCTCCGCGGAGACCGCGGCGGCCATGGCGGGGGGGGCGCGCCGCGCCGCACGGGCCGACATCGGGGTGGCCATCACCGGCATCGCCGGCCCCGACGGCGGCACGCCGGAGAAGCCGGTCGGCCTGGTCTTCATCGCCACCGAGGGCCCCGCGGGAGAGCGCGTGCGGCGCATCCACTTCCCGGGCTCGCGAGAGCGCGTCCGCTTCCAGGCCAGCCAGGCCGCCCTGGAGATGCTGCGGCGCGGTCTGCTCGGCCTGGGCCCGCTGTGACGGGCGAGGCCGGCGAGAAGTCGATCCGCGCGTTCATCGCGCTCGAGCTCGATGACTCAATGCGCGCCCGGCTGGCGGAGCTCATTCGGAGCTTGCACGGCGTTATCACGGGCGCGCGTTGGGTACGCCCCGAAGGGATCCACCTGACCCTGAAGTTCCTTGGTTACGCTCGCCGCGAGGTGCTGGATTCGCTCGTTCCGCCTCTTCGCCGGGCCGCTGAGGACTGTCCCGCGACCACGGTGCGCGTCGCCCGGCTCGGCGTGTTCCCGGAGCGGGGACGCCCGCGCGTGCTCTGGATCTCGGCCGAAGTCCCTCCCCCCGTCCTGCGATTGCAGCAGGCCTGCGAGCGCGCCGCGGTGGCCGCGGGCTTCGAGCCGGAGACGAGGCCGTTCGCCTCGCACCTGACGCTGGGCCGATGGCGGGAGCCTGCGCGGCCGCCCACCCTGCCCGAGGCCGACCTGGGGCGGACGCGCCTGGATACGCTCGTCCTGTACCGGAGCCAGCCGGGACCGGGGGGCTCCGTCTACACCCCGCTCGAGAGCTTCGCGCTCCCGCCGCCGGGCGGCGCCCGGGGCGAGGCGTGACCCTCGACATCGTGGTCGTCCTGCTCGCGTACCTCCTGGGGTCCATCCCGTTCAGCTACCTGGTGGCCCGGACCTTCGGCGTGGACGTCCGCCGCGTGGGCAGCGGCAACGTCGGGGCCACGAACGTCATGAGGAGCGCGGGCAAGGCCGCGGGCCTCGCCGCATTCGTCCTCGACTTCCTGAAGGGCCTGGCCGCTGCCGCCGGGGCCAAGTACGTCTCGCCGGAGGGACCGCTGCCCGCGGTGGCGGCGGTGACCGCCGTGCTCGGGCACATGTATCCGGTCTGGCTGCGGTTCCGGGGCGGCAAGGGCGTGGCCACCGGCGCCGGCGCCTTCCTCCCGCTGGCGCCGCTGCCCACGGCGCTCGCCCTCGTCGGCTTCACGCTGGTCCTGGTCGCGACCCGCTATGCCTCGATCGCGTCCATCGCGGGGACGATGACGCTGGCCGTGCTGGCGTTCCTGCTCGGCTACCCGGAATCGGTGGCGCGGGCCGCGGCCGCCGCCGGTCTGATCATCCTCTGGAGGCACCGCGGGAACCTGGACCGCCTGGCCAAGGGCACGGAGAGCCGGGTCGGCTCGAAGAGCGGGGGGGCGGCGTGAGGCTCGCGGTGCTCGGCGGCGGATCGTGGGGCACCGCCCTCGCCGCCCACCTCGCGGCGGCGGCGAAGACGTTCACCGTTGCGGTGTG
>DAINRN010000319.1:0-4826 GCA_036741815.1 Acidobacteriota bacterium | reverse complement strand
TGGGCGAGAATGGCTTCCCGTTGCTTCTCATTGAGGGCTGCGGTCATGTCGGTGTCGACCGGCCCCGGGTAGACGCCGATCACGCTCACGCCGCGGGACGCGAGCAGCGCCCGCGCGCCCTGGGTCAGCGAGTGCAGCGCCGCCTTGGAGGCGCTGTAGGTCGGGAAGAGCGCGAAGTTACTCAACCCGGCCACCGACGACACGTTGACAACGGCGCCTCGGCGGCTCGCTAGCCCGTCCGCGAAGCGGACCAGCAGGCGCAGCGGCGCGATGTAGTTCACCTCCATCTCGCGGCGTGCTTGCTCGACGATTTCCTCACCGGCCAGGCCCTTGCCAAAGACGACGCCCGCGTTGCTGAACAGCAGCTCGACGTCCCCGGCCCGCCGCGCGGCCTCGGCCACCTCGTCGGGGTTCGTGACGTCCAGCCGCAGCGGGACCACGCGGCCGCCGTGCCGGGCCTTCAGATCCTCGAGCGTCTTCGGGTCGCGCGCCGTGGCGTAGACCCTCTTCGCGCCCCGCTCCAGGAGCGCTTCCGTGATGGCCCGGCCGATGCCCCGGTTGGCGCCCGTCACCAGCGCCACCGATCCCTCGATCTTCCTTCCGCTCATGTCGTCCTCCTTACCCTTTCCCATACGAAGAAACCATAATAGTTGACCAGTCATCTAAGTGAAACGATGAAAACATGCGCGCGGCCTACCTCTTCGCGCCGGCGGCGCCCAGCAGGCGCAGGGCGTCATCTTTAAGGCCGGTCAGCAGTTCCGGGTCGTCCCAGGTCTTGGCGAGGAGCGCCGCCCCCTGGAACAGCGCGGTCATGGAACGGGCGGCCCGGCGGGCATCGAGCCGCGGCAGGTCTCCCCTGCCCACGGCCTCGGCGATCACCCGCTCGAACTTGCCCACGTGCCGCTCAAACACCTCCCCCAGCTTCTTCCGGAGCACGGGGTCCTGCGAGCTCATCTCCTGCGCCAGGCTGCCCAGGGGGCAGCCCGTCACCTGGCCGCACTCCTTGCTGATCTTGCGCTGCTGGGCGTGGGTCGCCTCGAAGAAGCCGCGCAGCCGCTCCAGCGGCGGGCCGTCCCCTGTCACCATCTCGTCGAGCAGCGTCGCGGAGTCGGCCCAGAAACTGTCGATCACCTCGAGCGCCAGCTCCTGCTTCGACGGGAACACGTGGTAGAAGCTGCCCTTGTTGACGCCGGCCCGGTCGCACAACTCGGCGACTCCGACCGCGGTGTATCCGCGCGCGTGCATCAACTGCCGGCCGCTCCGGATCAGGCGCTCCTTTGCGTCGCTGGTGCGTCCCATCGCAGTCGTAAGTATACGACCGGTCAACTATCGGATCAAGGGTTCGATTACGCGCGTTCGATCCGAGGAGGCCCCGTGAAGACGCAGTACTACACCGCGGCCACGCTGGACGGCTTCATCGCCGACGAGAACGACTCCCTCGACTGGTTGTTCCAGTTCGGGGGAGATCCCGAGGGCGCCGGGGACACCGGCTACTCCGACTTCATCCGCGAGGTGGGCGCTCAGTGGCGGGGGTTAGAATGCGGGCCGGACCATGGACAGGTCCGAGCCCTTGAGCGACGGCGTGCTGCCGGCCGAGGGGGCGTCCCCCTCGGCGCCGTTGACCGACGAGGAGTGCGCCCGACTCCGGCAGCAGATCGCGCGGTCGGTGGCGCGCGTCTGCCCCCGCTGGCTGAGCGCCCAGGCCGAGGACATCGTCCAGATCGCCCTCATCCGCGTGGTGGACATCCTCCGGGCCCGCGAGGGGAACGAGCCATTGAGCGCGTCCTACCTCTCGAGGGTGGCCTACACCACTACCGTGGATGAGATCCGGCGGCTCCGCCGGCGCCGCGAGGTCCCGCTCGAGGAAGGAGCGGAGGAGCGGCACGAAGGAGCCGGCCCCGAGGAGGCGCGTGCGGGATCGGAGATCGGGGAAGGGTTGCGAGACTGCCTGGGACGGCTGGCGGAGCCGCGGCGGCTCACGGTCACCCTCCATCTCCAGGGACACACCGTGCCCGAGGCGGCCCGGCTGCTCGGCTGGACGGACAAGCGCGTGGAGAACCTCGTCTACCGCGGCCTGGCCGATCTGCGGCGGTGCCTGGCCTCGAAGGGGCTGACCCCATGACCCTCGACGAACGCGACGGGGAGAGGCTCCGGCAGGCCTTCGCCGGGATGGCCGAGCGCGCCGTGCCGCGCGACGATTGCCCTCGCCCTGACGTGCTCTGGGCCGCCGTCCACGGCGAGCGGCCGCCTGACGAGGTCCATCGGTTGGTGGCGCACACGTCCGAGTGTGGGGTGTGCGCCGAGGCCTGGCGCCTGGCGCGGGACCTGCGGGGAACGGCGGCCGGACCTGCCGTCGACCCCGCGACATCGCCGGGGGTCGCCTGGTGGGGAAGCTGGGGAAGCCTGGCTGCCGCCGCCGGCGTCGCCGCGCTGGCCTTTTCGGCCGTGTGGCCGTCCGGGCCGGCCGTAGAGCGCGCCCCCGCCGCGCCGACGCTCAGGGCGCTGCCGGCGGACAACCAGCGGCTGCCCCGTGACCGGGCCGTTCTGCGCTGGACGCCGGGCCCCCCGAGGTCGCGCTACGACATCCAGGTCGCCACCGTGGACCTGCGGATCCTGACTCGGGCCCGCGGACTCGATGTCCCCGAGCTGGCCCTTCCCGCGGCGGCCCTGGCCGCCCTGCCTCGCGGCGCCCGGTTCGTGTGGCAGGTGGAAGCGCTCTTGCCCGACGGGACCCGGATCACCTCGCCCACGTTCGTCGCGATCCTGGAGTGACGGTCTCTCCTCGCGCCTCCTTCAGGCTCTTCGTCGCCGGAGGAACAGGACGACCGTGACGGCCAGCACGCTTGCCGCCAGGGCCCATCGGCCCCGAGGCGCAGGCTCGAGCCGTCCCCCCGGGAAGGGGACCAGGCTGCCGTCGCCCAGCACGACCAGGCCCGCCCAGGCGGCGGGCGGCGCTGCTGCCCGCATCCGGTCGCGCTGGGCCTGCGAGAGGGCCGCGCCGACACTGGTCCCGTCCGCCAGGTGCCGGTAGAAGTCCTCGAAGAACGCCGCCGCTTCGTGGTCGCGGAGCGGCCAGAGGCTCCCCACCACCGCGTTCGCGCCCGCCTGGAAGAAGGCGCGGGCCAGGCCCATCACGCCCTCTCCCCGCCAGAGGGCGCCAGAGGCGCTGCGGCACGCCGCGAGGACCACCACGCGTCCGTCGAGGCGGAGGTCCACGATCTCCCGGATCTGCAGGAGGCCGTCCTCGGCGTCGCCTCCCGCGGCCACCAGGACGGCCGAGCGGTCGGGGTGCTGCTCGTCGTGCACGGCGTGGGCGGCGAGGTGGAGGACCTCAAACTGCGTCAGGTCGGTTGTCTTGAGGAACCGCTCCGAGGCCTCCGCGCCGGCCAGGAGGCGGCTCCCGCCGCCGAGCCTCCCGACGAGGGCGCGTCCTTCCGCGCGGGCATTGACGAGTGAGGGGTCGGCCAGGGCGAGGGCGGGAACCGCTGCCGGAAGCCCGACGCGGCTCCTCCAGCGCAACCAGAGGGTCGCCGAGGGAGCCAGCGATATCTCGTAATGCGTGGCGAGGGGCTCCTCGCCCGGAGCGCGGCGCAGCGCGCCGAAAGGGACCCGGTGCAGCGCCTCGTCCGGCAGGATGGTCAGCCGGCGGATCCGTGGATCCAGGGCCGCGAGGGCCGGCGCGAGCAGGCTGTCGTACAGGCGGGCCGCCCCCGGTCTCTCCGAGCCATCGCGGCGCTCGAAGAGCCCCAGCAGGAGCGGCAGCACGGCGTCAACCGCCGAAGCGTCCGGCAGGGGATACGCGCGCACGTCCTCACGGGTCACGACGAGAAGCCACGAGCCGCCGCCCCGCTCGCGTTCGCGGGGATCCGCGGCGGCGGCGATCTGGAACGCGAGCAGCGCCTCCTCCTCCCGAAGGGCCTCCCGCACCTCTCGCAACGAGGGAAACGTGGGCTTGTGCAGCGAGGCGAACGCCGGATGGGCGCGCGCCGTCTCCTCCCGCAACGCCCCCTCTTCGGCCTCCAACCGGTCGAGCTCGCCCAGCAGCCGCTTCCGCTCGCTTTCCGGGAGACCGGGATCGGCGAGCTGCCGCTGGACGGTGGCGAGGTCGGCGAGCAGGCGCGCCCGGCGCTCGCGCAGCGGACCCTGTGGAGCCACGACGGGCGTGGCCTTTGCGGCATCCAGCTCGTCCAGGAGCGACCGCGCACGGCGGCGCTCCAGGACCGAGAAGGCCAGCTCCACATCCTCCGGTGAAGCCTGGGCTGCCGGCAGGAGGTCGCCGGCCAGGAGATGGTCGGCCAGATCAGCGTAGGCGTGGCTCCACTGGGCAAAGACGCGGGCGCGCATCACGCCGTCGGGCTGGAGATCCCGGCTCCGCTCGATGGCGTCGAGAGCGGCCAGCGAATCGGCGATAGCGTCTTCGCGCGGCCCCGCCCTCCAGCGCATCTCGCTCGCCACGATACGCGTCTGCGCCGCTCCGGAAACGTCGCCGAAGCGGCGCGCGAGGTCCAGCGCCTCTTCGATCGCGGCAAAGGCCGCGTCCGGGTCGGACTCGCGAAGGGCAGCGGCCCATGCCCGCAGGGCCATGAGGATCGTGACGGGGTTCTTCATCTCGCGGCTCAAGGCGAGAGCGCGCGCGGCGTGCTCCAGGGCCTCGCGTCCTTCCGCCAGATCGGCCAGGTAGACATGGGCCCGCGCCTCGACCTCGCGGTTGCCGCCCGCAATGGCCACGGAGAGGGCGTCCCTCGCCAGCCCCGCCGTCGTCTTGCGGTCCGTCCCGAGGGCCGCGGCCAGCGAGACCATGTTCCCCCGCGCGATGGCCTCCTGAT
>DAINRN010000318.1:0-4833 GCA_036741815.1 Acidobacteriota bacterium | reverse complement strand
GGGAAGCTCATCTTCGCGAAGAAGGACTTCACGACTGTCCTCCCTGCGCGGCGGCCTTCTCGACGTCGACCTGGATGGTGATACCGTCCGCCTGGATGGCCTTGCCGCTCGGGAGCTCCTTGTTCGACTTGCTCTCGTACCGCAAGCACCAGGGCTGGGCCTTGACCTCGCGCTCGAAGCGGTTGGAGAGACGCGTGGCCTCGAGGTTGTCCGGCGCGAAGAAGTCCGCGTCGATCGTGATCATCACGGAGTCCTCCTTGCTGCCCGTGCCGCTCTGGTAGTTGGCCTCGAAGCGGCGGATGCCGACGCGCGCCTCTTCGCCCATGGAAGCGATCACGCCCATGACCAGGGTCGAGGCAGTGAGGGCGGACTGGGGTTGGCTTATGTCGCTGATCCGACCGAGCTCCTTGGACAGGCGCTCGATCTCCTGGACGTACGCGTCGCGGTTCGTCTTGATCTCGCCCATGAAGGCCCGCAGCCCGTCGTCCACCTGCTCCGATGGCCGGTAATAGCGCCGGGCGATCTGGTAGCTGACGAGGCGGCCGGCCCGGTCCTTGGAGAAGCTCATCACGTCGTGCTCGACGATCGGCGCCTGGGACATGACGAAGTCGATCACCTTGAAGTCGCCCTTGGCGAAGGCCATGGAGTTCGCCATGACGTCCCCTTGCTCCCGCCGCGCCTGGATCTCCTGGCCCTTCATGGCCAGCGCCTGGTCCGGGGTCAGCTTGCCCTTGAAGATCCGGACGCCGAGCATCAGCGTCCAGTGGTCCAGGGTCTCCTTGGCCGGCACGTACTCGGCCACGAGCTCCTCGGAGGGGCTGGCGGTGTTGGTCTTCAACGCCAGCGTCTTGCCGAGCACGGTGACCGTCGGCGGGGGCTGCGGGACCTTGTCGGCCGCGGACGATACGGGGGCCCCTGCCGCCACCAGGGCTACCGCCACGACCAGAGTCGACACGAGGACGGCTCGAGACTTCATGATGCTTCCTTTCCAGAGGGGATGAGGAACGGCTAGCGGGCGCGGATCTTCTTGATGGCCTCGTCCACGTGGCCGCGGACGGGGTCCCACTTGCCCGCCTCCACCAGCGCGGGGATCGCGCTGTCTGCGGCGGGGCCGATGCTGCCGAGCGCGATGACAGCGCGTTGGCGGACGATGCCTTCCTTGTCCTTCAGCGCCTGCACGAGGGCCGGGATGGCGGGCGCCGCGTCGGGACCGATGCTCTCGAGGGCCATGGCGGCGGCGACGCGCAGGTCGAGGTCGGGATCGCTCAGCGCCTCTGCCAGGGCGGGCACCGCCGCCCGGCCCTTGGCCCCCATCCCGAAGAGGGTCGAGGCCGCGGTGATGCGGTGGGCGGGGGTCTCGCTCTTCAGCATCTGCGCGAGCGCGGGGCCCGCGGGCTCGCCGACCTCGATCAGCTTCAGGCTGGCCTTGCCTTTCTTCTCCTGGTCGTCGCCCTTCAGATCGGCGATGAGGCCGGGGACGTCCGGGCCCTTCGGCTTGCTCTTGCAGCCGGCGGCGGCGAGGAGGGCGAGGCCGGCGGCGAGCGCGGCGGCCCGGCTGCTGAACGTGGCTCGCATGGGAGGATTGTAGGCGCGCCGCGCCGGGCGTCAACGGTCGAGGCCGGCCCCGGTGAGCCGGCTCACCCGGACGGGCTCGCGGTGCCCCTATACTCGTTGATATGAAACCCCTGCACATCGGCGCGTGGGCCGTCGTGTGCCTGGGCCTCGCGCGGCTGGCGGCGGCGCAGTCGATCGCGCTCGCGCCCTACGCCACGGGCCTGTCGAGCCCCGTGCAGGTCGTGGCGCCCGCCGACGCGACCGGCCGGATCTTCATCGTCGAGCAGGGCGGCCTCATCCGGATCCACGACGGCACGCAGGTACTGCCCACGCCGTTCCTGGACCTGACGCCGTTCGTGGCCTTCGGCGGCGAGCGGGGGCTCCTCGGCATGGCCTTCCACCCGGACTACCCGGCCACGCTCTTCTTCTTCGTCAACTACACCTGCCTGGGCGGCTCGGCGGACTGCGCGCACAACGGGGACACGATCATCGCCCGCTACTCCGTCTCCGCGGACCCCAACGTGGCCGATCCCGCCTCGCGCCGCGTGCTGCTCGTGATCACCCAGCCCTTTTCGAACCACAACGCGGGGGACCTGAAGTTCGGGCCCGACGGCTACCTCTGGATCCCGATGGGGGACGGCGGCTCCGCCAACGACCCGGGCTGTCTGGCGCAGCGGGACGAGACCCTCCTCGGCAAGGTCCTGCGTATCGACGTGGACCAGAACGTGAACACCCCGCCTTTCTACGGCATCCCTCCCGACAACCCGTACATCGGCCCGGGCGATCCCCGGGACGAGGTGTACGCCCGCGGAATGCGCAACCCCTTCCGATTCTCCTTCGATCGCCTGACCGGCGACATGTTCATCGGCGACGTGGGGCAGGGCGCGCGCGAAGAGGTGGACTTCAAGGCGGCGGCGACGGGCGCGGCCGGCAATTACGGCTGGAAGATCATGGAGGGGACGCTCTGCACCGGCAACGCCGGGAACTGTCCGCCGAGCGTCCCTCCCTGCAACTCGCCCGCGTTCACGCTGCCCATACTGGAGTACGACCACAGCCTGAACGATTGCGCGATCATCGGCGGGTTCCGCTATCGGGGCACGCAGGTCCCCGGGCTGCCCGGCGTCTACCTCTACAGCGACAACTGCACAGGCCGCATCCGGGCGGGGACGGAGGGCCCGCCCGGCACCTGGACGCCGAGCGTGCTCCTCGAGCCGTCGCTCAATATCTCGAGCTTCGGAGAGGACCCCGCCGGCGAGCTGTACGTGACGGCCCTCGATACCGGGACCGTGTACCGCATCGTGTCTGGAGGTCCCACGGCCCTCTCCGTCGGCGACGTGACCGTGACGGAGGGCGACGCGGGCGGGAGCACGGCGGTCTTCACTGTCTCCCTCTCCGCGGCCGTGGCCCAGACGGTGACGGTCCAGTACGCGACCGCGGACGGGACGGCCGTGGCCGGCTTGGATTACGCGCCGGCGACGGGCACCCTGACCTTCCCGCCGGGCACGGTGACGCGGACGGTGTCGGTCCCCATCCTGGGCGACGTGCTCGATGAGGACGACGAGACCTTCAACCTCGACCTGTCGAACCCCACGAACGCGACCATCGCCGACGGGCAGGGGCAGGGCACGATCAGCGACGACGACCCGCTGCCCGCGCTCTTCGCCGGCGATTGCGCGAGCCGGGAAGGCAATGCGGGGTCCGTCCCGTGCGACTTCACGGTGACGCTGGTCCCGGTGAGCGGCCGCACGGTGACCGTCGCATACGCGACCGCCGACGGCACGGCCACCGCGGGGACGGACTACCTCGCGGCCAGCGGCAGCGTGACCTTCCCGCCCGGCGTCACGCAGCAGCTGGTGAGCGTGAGCGTCCTGGGCGACGCGGCCATCGAGGGCGACGAGTCCTTCTCCCTGAACCTGTCCTCACCCACCAACGCCACGCTGGGCGACGCCCAGGGCGCGGGCACGATACTGGACGACGACGCGGGCTCGCTCTCCATGCTGGAAGTGAGCCACGGCACGGACCTCAGCACCGACCTCTCGGGCGGCGCCGCCGACCTGTATCGCATCTCGCAGCCCCCGTACACCTCCCACGAGGTGGTCCTGGACGCCGTCTCCGGCGACGCGGTGCCCGGCCTGCTGCTGGAGCGCCTGGCCTCCGACAACTCGACCGTATTGCAGACGGCCGGCCCGGTCGGCACCGGCTCCGCCTTGAGCCTGCGCTGGGAGAACCTCTTTTCCGCCACCGTGAACAACGAGCACATCCGCGTGCGCTCGCCGGCCTGCGGCAGCGGCTGCGGGGCCGACGACGTGTACAGGCTCCGCGTGTACGACACGTCGCTAGTCGCCGCTCGCTTCAACAACGCGGGCAGCCAGATCACGGTCCTGGTGGTGCAGAATCGCTCGGCCCAGGCCCTCTCCGGCCACGTCCAGTTCTGGAGCGCGTCGGGCACGCTGCTCGCCAGCCCGTCCTTCTCCTTGTCGCCGCAGGCCGTGCTCGTGCTCAACACGGCGGGCCTGCCCGCCCTCCAGGGAAAGGGCGGCAGCCTCACCCTCTCCCACGACGGCGCCTACGGGGCCGTGGCCGGGAAGACGGTGGCCCTGGAGCCGGCCACGGGCTTCAGCTTCGACTCGCCCCTCGAGTTGCGGCTGCGCTGAGCCGTGCGCCTCCCGGTGCGCATCGCCGCCCTGCTCGCCGCCGTGGGGACCTCGAGCGCGATCCCGGCCGTCGCGCGGGAGCAGGGCGCGTGCGATTTCTGGGTGGCCCCGCCTCCGGAGGGGAACGACGCCAACCCCGGGACCCAGGCCCTGCCCTGGGCCACGCTCAACTTCGCGTCCGCCGAGGTGCTGTCCCTGGGCCAGAGCGGCGCCACCGTGTGCTTCAAGGACGGCGTCTACACGGGAGGCAACAGCCTCTACGAGAGGTTCACCGCCCCCACCACCTTCCGGTCGGAGAACACGTACCGTGCCGTCCTCCAGAACAGCGGCACCGCCGTCAGCCTCTTCGGCGCGCGCAACATGGTCTTCGAGGGCCTGGAGTTCCGGCACACCGGCCCCGGCGCGGGCGCGCTGGTGGTGCAGGTGCAGATGGACGGCGTCAACTGGTCGGAGGACGTCGTCTTCCGCGACAACATCATGC
Organism: Acidobacteriota bacterium; assembly: GCA_036741815.1. GTDB lineage: Bacteria > Acidobacteriota > Vicinamibacteria > Fen-336 > Fen-336 > DAINRN01. The sequence goes on along the minus strand of DAINRN010000318.1, from coordinate 144 downwards.
ACGACTCGTGGAACAACGACATCCTGAAGATCAACAACGGGGCGCGGTTCGTCACAGTGGAGGGAAACGTCTTCTACAACCAGACCGGGTCCGACGAGCACATGGACGTCAACAGCGTCACCGACGTGGTCATCCAGGACAACA
>DAINRN010000317.1:1660-4839 GCA_036741815.1 Acidobacteriota bacterium | reverse complement strand
CGCGTTGTTCGCCTAAAAAATAAAACCAAGGTTATTCAATCTGGTAAGTAACGTTACTTTTGAAGCAGAACTATACGTATGAGCCTCCTTCATAAAATCAAATCCCTCTCCGAAGCACATGCTCAACAGACCGTTGAGTTTAGACGATACCTGCATGCTAACCCGGAATTATCCTACCAGGAATTTAATACGGTAAAATATGTGGCCGAACAACTTCGTGCGGCCGGCATTGCGCCAACGGTCGACCTGGTCGCCCCAGCGGCCGGGGCCGGCTGGCCGCGGCGGGCTCCCAGCCCCAGATGTAGCGCGCCAGCGACCCGTACTCGCGGCGCAGCTCCAGCGCCCGCCGGGCGTTGTTCACCGTGGATTCGATCTTGCCGCGATGACGGACGATGCCCGCGTCGCGCAACAGCCGCGCGACCGAGCGGCGGTCGAAGCGGGCCACCGCGTCGGGCGCGAACCCGCGAAAGGCCCGCCGGAAGTTGTCGCGCTTGCGCAGGATCGTGATCCAGCTCAGGCCGGACTGGAATCCCTCCAGGCAGATCTTCTCGAAGAGCGTGCGGTCCTCCGCCACCGGCATGCCCCACTCCTCGTCGTGGTAGCGGCGGTAGAGGTCGTCGGAGTCGCCCCAAAAGCACCGGGTGAGGCCGTCGGCGCCACGAACGAGGCCGCGCGCCAGGGCAGGCATGGGGACCAATGATAACGTCGCTCTCGCGCTACCGATCGCTCGGCCCCCCATCCCGCCAGACTTGTAGAAGAAAGAATAGCGGCATGAACAGGGGAGCACATCCGACGAGGATCGCGGCGGCCCACAGACCCTTGGCGGCGCCGGTGAGGCCCGGCATGCGGAAGAGGTAGACGAGATAGAAGATCATCAGGAGCGGCACGAGGAACATGCACCAGCGCATCGTCCAGATCGCATCGCAGACGGCGATCTCGACGGGTCCTCCTTCGTGGACGTTGGACAGGCCGGTGACCATGCACGCAGCCTCCGCCATCAGCCACAGCGCCTGCCAAAGCGTGGCCACGCCCACGATCACCTTGGCCGGCCGGCTCAACCGCATCGGCCTTTTTCACCTCTCCAAGTGCAGGTCTTTCTTCAGCCGGGCCATCTGCTCGCGGGTCACGGAGGCGCGCTCGAGCGACCGCACGAGTCGGTCGGCGTTGGGGGCCACGGGGCGGTACCCGCAGCCGGGAAGGAACTCCGGGTTGGCCTGGGCCAGCAGGACGCGCGGATAGTCGCGGCACATCCCCGGCCGCGAGTCGTAGCTGTCGCAGGACCGGGTTGCCCAGTCGAAATGCGTGCAGCGGAAGACGAAGACCCGGCCGGAGCGCTGTCGCTCGGTCAGCACGAAGCCGTTCACGCGCTCCTGCCACCACACGAACACCTGTCGTAGCAGCGGCAGGTACCAGATCGCCCACCCCACCTGGATGCCCGGGGCCTCGCAGCAACGGGCGCAGCGCCGGCACTCGCCGCCCAGCTCGTGGGGGATGCGGCCGCGCCGGCGCTCCATCGCACGGTGAAGGCGAAGGCTGAGCTCGAAGTTCCACAGCGCGACGCGCTTCACGCCGCGACGAACGGGACCGTCCTTCACCTTTGCCTCGGCACGCTACTTCAGGTCCTTCAGGACCTCCCGCGCGGCGTTCGCCCCCGGCCCGCCGGTCACCCCGCCGCCGGGGTGCGCGCCCGCGCCGCAGAGGTACAGCCCCTTCACAGGCGCGCGGTAGCGCGCCCAGCCCAGCAGCGGACGGGAGAGGAAGAGCTGGTCCAGCGACGGCTCGCCGTGGAACGGATGGCCGCCGGTGAGCCCGTAAGTCTCCTGTAGCTCCAGCGGCGTCACCACCTGGCGGGCCAGGACCAGATCGCCGAACCCGGGGGCGTAGCTCTCCAGCATGCGCAGGACGAGGTCGCCCAGCTCGTCCTTCTTCGTCGCCCAGTCCCCGGACTTCAGCCGGAAGGGCGTGTACTGCGCGTACACCGACATGACGTGGCGCCCGGGCGAGGCCAGGCTCGGGTCCGCCAGGGAGGGGATCGTGGCCTCGAGCCACGGCACGCTCGACATGCCGCCGTATTTGGCGTCGTCGAAGGCCCGCTCCAGGGTGTCCACGTCGGGACCGAGGTGGATGCGGCCTCGCAGCAGGCCGGCGGCGTCGAGGCCGCGCAGCGCGGTGAACGAGGGCAGCGCGGAGAGCGCGAGGTTCACCTTCGAGGCCATCCCGACCTGCCTGTAGTTCCGGATCCGGCGCAGGTCCTCGGGATCGAGGACCGCCGGGTCGAGCATCCGCAGGAACGTGCGGTGCGGGTCGGCGCCGGAGACCACCGCCCGCGCCAGGATCTCCTCGCCGCCGGCGAGGACCACGCCCGTGGCTCGGCCGTCCTTCGTCGTGATCCGCTCCACCTCGGCGCCCGTCCGGATCTCGGCGCCGAGCTTGCGGGCGGCGTCCTCCAGGCTCCCGACGAGCGCGCCCAGACCGCCCTTCACGTAGACGGTGGACCCCGCGCCGTTGCCGCCCGCGGCCGCGGCCTGCAGGAGCAGGTTGGCGGTGGTCCCCGCCGACCACGGCCCGGCCAGCATCCCGGTGATCCCGCGCGCGCAGATCACCGCCCGCAGCGCCTCCGTCTCGAACCATTCGCCCGCGAAGTCCGCCACCGCCATCGGCCCCCAGCGCAGCAGCCGCTGCGCGTCGGCGCGGCCCAGGCCGCGGAAGCCGAGGCCCAGCTTCAGGAGCGGGAGCAGGTTGCCGTCCAGGGGCCGGTCCACGTCGGGCGGGGTCATGTCGAGCACGCGTCCGAGCAGGCCGGCCACGGCGGACAGCGACCTGTGGAAGGCGGGATAGCGCTCCGCGTCGCGGGCCGAGAAGGCGCGCAGCTCCGTGGCCGTGCGGGCCGGATCGCCCCACAGCGTGAGGCCGCGCCCGTCCGGCAGCGGCGCGAAGACGCGCGGCTCGGCGTCGATCAGCGTGAGGCCGCGCTTCTGGAGGCCGAGGGCGGACAGGACGGAAGGGCGCAGCGGCCCCGCGAGGTGGGCCACCGTCGAGACCTTGTAGCCGGGATGGATCTCCTCGGTGACGGTGGCGCCGCCCAGCGCGTGGCGTCTTTCGAGGAGGAGCGGCTTCAGGCCGCCTTTGGCCAGGAGCGCGGCCGCCACCAGGCCGTTATGGCCGCCGCCCACCACGAT
>DAINRN010000317.1:0-1650 GCA_036741815.1 Acidobacteriota bacterium | reverse complement strand
CGCGAGGGTTTCATCGGCCGTTACCGCGGCCCCAGTCCTTCAGGATCTCGCGGGCCGCGAGACGCCCCGGCGCCCCCATGATCCCGCCGCCGGGATGGGTGGCCGAGCCGCACATATAGAGGTTGCGCACCGGCGTCCGGTACCGAGCCCAGCCCGCCACGGGGCGCAGGAAGAAGAGCTGCTCCAGCGACAGCTCGCCCTGGAAGATGTTGCCCTCGGTCAGGCCCCACTCGCGCTCCAGGTCCAGGGGGGTGACGACCTGGCGGTGGAGGATGAGCTTCCGCAGGTTGGGGGCGTGCTCGCACAGCGTGTCCACGACCGTGTCGCCGAAGGCCTCCTTCTTCTCGTCCCAGGTCCCTTCCCGCAGCTTGTAGGGCGCGTACTGGACGAAGCAGGACATGACGTGTTTTCCGGGCGGCGCCACGGAAGGATCGGTGAGCGACGGGATCACCACGTCCATGTACGGGCGCCGGGAGAAATCACCGTACTTGGCGTCGTCGTAGGCCCGCTCCATGTACTCCACCGCGGGCGAGATGGAGATGGCGCCGCGCAGGTGGGCCCCGGGCCCGGGCAGGCACTTGAAGTCCGGCAGGCCGTCCAGGGCCATGTTGACCTTGCCCGACGAGCCGCGCAGCTTGTACCGCCGGACCTCCTCGACGAACTGCGCGTCCAGCTGGGCGGGATCCAGCAGCTTGAGGAAGGTGCGGTGCGGGTCCACGCAGGAGACCACCACCGCCGCGTCGATCTCCTGGCCGTTCTCCAGCACCACGCCGTTGGCGCGGCCGTTCTTCGTCCGGATGTTCGCCACCCCCGCCTCGGTGCGTATCTCGACGCCCACCTCTTTCGCGGCCGCCGCTATGGCCAGGCTGATCGCGCCCGTCCCACCGCGCGAGAAGCCCCACGAGCGGAACGCCCCGTCGATCTCGCCCATGTAGTGGTGCAGCAGCACGTAGGCGGTACCCGGGGAGCGCACGCCCAGGAACGTCCCGATGATCCCGCTGGCCGACATGGTGGCCTTGAGCACGTCGGTCTCGAACCACTGGTCGAGCATGTCCGCCGCGCTCATGGTCATGAGCTGGATCAGGTTGTGACGCGCCCCGGGGGACAGGGCCTGGAACCGCCGGGCCAGCCCGCCGAGCTGCCGCAGCCCGCCCAGGTTCAGGGAGAGCGGGTCCGGCGGCGTCATGGAGAGGATCGGCTTGACGAAGCGCGCCATGTCCACCATGGCCTTGGCGTACTCGTCGTAGGCCTCGGCGTCGGTCGGCGAATGGCGGTAGATCTCGCGCCGCGTCAGGGCGTGGTCGCTCATGCGCCAGAGGTAGTCCCCGTTCGGCATGGGCGTGAAGGTGCCGTCGAGGGGCAGGATCTCGAGGCCGTGGCGGGGCAGGTCCAGCTCGCGGATGATGTCCGGCCGGAGCAGCGACACGACGTACGAGCAGACCGAGAAATGGAAGCCGGGGAAGACCTCCTCGGTGACCGCCGCGCCGCCCACCACGTGGCGGCGCTCCAGGACGAGGAGCCCAGGGTCGTTCTTCCTTCGTGCGTAGACCCACTCGGGGGTGATGGCGAGTAGCCGGGCTCCGAGATCGAACGCGCGCCAGAGCTTCTTGCCCCTCCGGTCGAGCGCAACGACGTCGAGACCATCGCGCG
>DAINRN010000316.1:2563-4859 GCA_036741815.1 Acidobacteriota bacterium | reverse complement strand
GACCACTACTACGCGTCGCCCGTGGCCGGCGACGGCAAGGTCTACATCGTGAGCCAGACGGGTGTCACGGTCGTGCTCGACGCCGACCGCGATCAGGCCGTCCTGTCCACGGGAGAGCTGGACGACGAGGTATACGCCACGCCCGCCATCGCCGACGGCCGCATCTTCATCCGCACGCGCGACGCCCTGTACTGCTTCGGGGTCAGCTGATCTACTCGATGAGGCGCGCCTTCCGGAGCGCGTCGGCCACCGTGCGCGCCACGTCGTCCACGAGCTTCTCTGCGGACTTCGGGTTCATGGTCTGGCTGAGCCCGGACCAGACGAGCTTGCCGTCCTTCATCGAGTAGACCTGCGTCTCCATCTGCATCGCCCGGTCCATCTTCACGTAGCCCGGGTCGTAGGCGATCGCGAAGCCGCCCGAGTAGTTGTCCCAGAAGCCGGAATGAACGGGGACGTAGCCGTCGGCCCGTTCCGTGATCTGCTGTTCCGTGCCGACCAGGCGCATGGTGAGGGCGCCGTCGAAGCCCTCCCGCGCCATGACGGCGCGCATCTTTTCCAGGTCCTTGGCGTCGTCCTTGGACAACACCGTGTAGGCGGCGACGCCCCGTGTCCGCTTCATCAGGCGCACCAGCTCCGCCTCCGCGAACTGCCGCTGCGACTCGTAGGGCGCGACGCACAGGACGAGCACCTTCTCGAACCGGAGCGTTCCGGCCGACGGATCGCGCCAGGAGCTCACGAGCTTGGTGCCCGCCGCCGCGTCGGCGGCGAGGGCAAACCCGACGGCGGCCAGGAATAGCCTGGTCGCGATGAGGCCACTGTTGCGCTTGCGCACATGACACCTCGCTTTGGGCGCGTACCGGAGACAAGCCTATTCCGGTTGTGATGATTCGGCCAGCTTTGCTGCCGTCCGGGGACGGACCGGATAATGGCGCATGCGCCGGACGGTGACCGCTCTTGTGTGCGCAGCCGCCGCGCTGGCTGCGTCAGCCACGGGCAGCTGCCGGCGCTCGGCAGCGCCCACCGCGACCACGGCGCGTCATCTCGTCCTCGTCACCATAGATACCCTGCGCGCGGACCGTCTCGGCTGCTACGGCAGCCGCGACGTCGCGACTCCCAACCTGGACCGTCTGGCGCGCGAAGGCGCGATGGCCGTGGACGCGACCGTTCACGTGCCGCTGACGCGGCCGTCCCACGCCTCGCTCCTGACCGGCCGGCTTCCCGCGGAGCACGGCCTTCGCGACAACGTCACTCCGCCCCTCGCCGGCTCGGTCCCCACCCTGGCGCAGATGCTGCGGGACGCGGGGTTCGCGACCGGGGCCTTCGTGTCCGCGGTCGTGCTCTCGGCCCAATCCGGCCTGGGCCGCGGCTTCCAGACCTATGACGACCGCCTCGAGGTCGGCAGCGACGACGCGCGCTTCCTGAACTCGATCCAGCGGCGCGGGGACAAGACCCTCGCCTCCGCGGTCTCCTGGCTCGAGGGCAAGCCGGGCCCGCGGGTGTTCGCGTGGATCCATCTCTACGACCCCCACGACCCCTACGAGCCGCCCGAGCCGTACGCGAGCCGCTACGCCGGCCGGCCCTACGACGGCGAGGTCGCGTGGTCGGACGAGCTCGTGGGCCGCCTGGACGAAGCGCTGGCGCGGCTGGGCCTCCGGAACGACACGCTGCTGGTGGTGACCTCCGATCATGGCGAGGGCCTGGGCGAGCACGGCGAGAGCGTCCACGGCTTCTTCGTGTACCAGTCCACCCTCCACGTCCCGCTGCTCATCCGTGGGCCCGGCATCGGCGCCGGAGGCCGCGTCGCGCCGATCGTGGGCACGGTCGACGTCATGCCCACGGTGCTCGACCTGCTCGATGTCCGTGTCCCGGCGGGGGTGACTCTCTCGGGGCGCAGCCTGGCCGGTGTCCTGCGCGGCGGCCCCGCGACCGGGGACGCGCCCGCCTACGCCGAATCGCTCCTGCCCCTCCTCCACTACGGATGGAGCGACCTGCGCATGCTGAGGGAAGGGCGATGGAAGTACATCCAGGCTCCGCGGCCCGAGCTGTACGACCTGGCCCACGATCCCGGCGAGGAGCGCAACCTGGCGGACGCCGAGCCCACGCGCACGGGCGCCCTGCGCACCGCCCTGGCCGCCCGGCTGGCGCGCGAGAAGGAGGCGCCCGTGAGCGCCGACGGCGGATCCGCGTCCATCCCGCCGGACCTGCTCGAGAAGCTGGGCGCGCTCGGCTACCTCGGCGCCGCCGCGCCCGGGACGAACGCGTCCACGGGCGCCGATCCCAAGGACAAGATCGGCGA
>DAINRN010000316.1:0-2553 GCA_036741815.1 Acidobacteriota bacterium | reverse complement strand
CCTCATCAAGCTGCGCGAGCGCGATTACGCGGCCAGCGCGGCGCGCTTCGAGGAGCTGCGCCGCCGCGGCGTGGACAGCTTCGAGGTGCGCTACTACCTGGCGCGCGCCCTCATGGGGCTGCGCAAGCACCGCGACGCCGCCGTCCACTTCGCCGCCGCCGCCGAGCGGCTGCCGGGATACTCGGCCGCCCATCTCGGCCTGGCCGATGCACGCATCGCGACGGGAGACTTGCGCGGCGCGCTCGAGGCGCTGCGGCGGGGAAGAGAAAAAAACCCGCGCGACCCCCGCCTTCCGGAGCGCGAGGCCCAGGTCTGGCGGAAGCTGAAGCGGCCCCCGGAGGCGGTCGCCGCGTACGAGGCCGCGATCGCCCTGGCCCCGAAGGACGCCCTCCTGCGCGTGCAGCTTGGCGAAGCCCTGCGTGACGCGGGCCGGCTCGACGACGCCGCGGCCAGCCTGCGCGCGGCGGTGAACCTCGACCCCGCCGTCGCGTCGTACTGGAATGCGCTGGGGATGGTGCAGGGAGCCCGCGAGGACTTCGTGTCCGCGGAGGCGGCCTTCCGCGAAGCGGTGGCCCGCGACGGCGCCGATGCGTCCTACCAATACAACCTCGGACTGGCCCTGCTCCGGCAGCACAAGCGGGCCGACGCGGCGGAGGCCTTCCGCCGCTCCCTGGCCCTCGATCCGCGCTTCGCGCCCGCGCGGGAGCGTCTGGCCGAGGCCGGCGGCTAGGGGCCGCGGGGCGGCTGGTCGCGCCCGCCGGATTGGATTACGCTTCGGCCGCATTTCAAGGAGGTACCCGTGGAGACCTACGCCATGCTCATCGACGGCGAGAGGGTCCAGGCCGCGTCCGGGCGCACGTTCGACGTCATGAACCCCGCCACGGGCGAGGTCATGGCCCGCGTGCCGGACGCGCAAGCCGCGGACGTGGACCGGGCCGTCAAGGCGGCGCGCCGCGCCTTCGACGAGGGCTGGCGCGAGGTCACCGCGCAGGAGCGCGGGCGGATCCTGTTCCGCCTCGCGGAGAAGGCGCGGGCGGAGACCAAGCGCCTGGCGGAGATCGAGACGCTGAACTCCGGCAAGCCGCTGGCCGAGTCCGAGTTCGACATCGGCGACGTGGCCACCTGCTTCGAGTACTACGGCGGCCTGGCCACCAAGCTGCACGGCGAGGTCCTGAACGTCCCGGACAACGCGCTGTCGCTGGCCATCCGCGAGCCCCTCGGCGTGGCCGCGCAGATCATCCCCTGGAACTACCCGCTGCTCATGGCGGCCTGGAAGCTGGCCCCGGCCCTCTGTGCCGGCTGCTCCATGGTCATCAAGCCCGCGGAGCAGACGCCCCTCACGCTGCTGGAGTTCGCGCGCTGGTTCGAGGAGTGCGGCCTGCCCAAGGGTGTCGTGAACGTGATCACGGGCTTCGGCGAATCGGCGGGCGCGCCGCTCGTGGCCCACAAGGACGTGGACAAGGTGGCCTTCACGGGCAGCCTCGAGGTGGGCAAGAAGATCATGCGGTCGGCCGCCGACGGCCTGAAGAAGGTCAGCCTGGAGCTGGGCGGCAAGTCGCCGAACATCTTCTTCGCCGACGCCGACTTCGAGTCCGCGGTGGACGGCGCCCTCTTCGGCGTCTTCATCAACCAGGGCGAGGTCTGCTCCGCGGGCAGCCGGGTCCTCGTGCAGCGCCCCATCTACAAGAAGATGCTGGACGCCATGGTCGAGAAGGCCAAGCGGATCAAGCTCGGGCCCGGCCTCGATCCCTCGAGCAAGATGGGGCCCGTGGTGTCGAAGGAGCAGATGGACCGCGTGATGCGCTACCAGGAGATCGGCCGCAAGGAGGCCAAGTTGGCGGTGGGCGGCGGCCGGCCCCGGGACCCTGAGCTGCAGCGCGGCTACTTCGTGGAGCCCACGATCTTCTTCGACGTGGACAACTCCGCCACCATCGCCCGCGAGGAGATCTTCGGGCCGGTGATGGCCGTCATCCCGTTCGACGACGAGGCCGACGCCCTGCGCATCGCCAACGACACGCCCTACGGCCTGGCCGCGGCGGTCTGGAGCCGGGACATCTTCAAGTGCCTGCGCATGGTCCGCCGCCTGCAGGCGGGCATCGTCTGGGTGAACCACATGCAGCCCACCTACGTGGAGGCCCCCTGGGGCGGCTACAAGATGAGCGGGATCGGCCGGGAGCTGGGGCCGTGGGGCGCGGAGGAGTACCTGCAGGTGAAGCAGGTGCACATCAACCTGAACGAGCAGCCGATCGGCTGGTATTGAAGATGTCCGGCGGCCGCGATCGCGACCTGGGGATGGACCGGGCCATCACGCGCCGGGACTTCCTGAACGGCGTCGCGGTGGCCCTGACCAGCGCGCTCGTCCCGCCGCGGTGGGTGCTCGGCGGGGAAGGCGCGCCCCTCGATCACGTCATCTATCCGCCCGCCCTCACCGGGATGCGGGGCAGCCACGACGGCTCCTACGAGGTGGCGCACCGGCTCCGCGACGGCGGCTTCTGGGAGAGCGCGGGGGAGCCGGCCGCCACCGGCGAGCATTACGACCTGGTGGTGGTGGGG
>DAINRN010000315.1:0-4863 GCA_036741815.1 Acidobacteriota bacterium | reverse complement strand
TTCTCCCTGACGCTGTCGCTGCACTGATTCCGCGCCGCTCGGGTGTGCCCTCCGCGCGGAACCTCGGATAAGCCTCAGTAGATCTTGAGCCCCAACACCCGCTTCCACACCGTCATGTGCCGGACCTCGTCCACGAGGATGAAGGCAGCGGAGAGCAGGTAGTCCTTCGTCCGGATCTGGCTGATGAGCGCCGTGTAGGCCTCCTGCGCGGCGATCTCGATCTCGAGGGCCTGGGCGACGAGGTCGTCGGCGGATCCGAAGCGGAACCCGTAGCCGGCCAGCGGCCCCGGCGGGCGCCCGCCCCGTTCCTCGGCGATTGCGACCTGCGTGTCGCGGTGGCCCTGGTGATCGCCGCGGAACTCGACGGCGTGGTCCTTCAGCCCCGCCGGGAACAGGCCCGCCCGCAGACCGGAATCGTAGAGGGCGATGGCGTGGTGCTCGATGGTGAGCGCGGCGTAGAGGATCGCGAGGTCCGTCTCCTCCCCGCGCGGGAGGGCCTCGCCGGTGCCGTCGAGGAACCCGAGCACCGCCGGCGCCGCCGCCGCGGCGCGCGCGATGCGCAGGACGAAGTCCCGCCGGGGCACGGGCCGCGCCGCGCGGGGAGCGGGCGTCACGCCTCGGCCTCGATCCACAGCTGCGTGACCGTCAGGTGGCGCGACAGGTCGACCATGTGTCGGGCGAGGGCGTCCACCACGAAAGGGTCCTCGACGGCGGGAAGCCCCTCGGCATGGGCGTAGACGAGGGCCTCCTGGGCCGCGCGCAACCCCTCGAGGTCGGCGGCCGCCGGGGTGGCGGCGGGAGGCGTGGAGGCTGCGGGGAGACCCAGCCGGCGCCGGAGGCGGGCGCGGGCGGCGCGGTGCCGGGCGTGGTCGGCGAAGACGCTCGCCGCGAACGGGCCCGACGCGGCGAGGCCCAGGCGCAGCGCGCGCAGCCGCGCCGCCACCTCGACCTCGCGGGCGTCGATGTCGTCGAAGACCTCGGCGGCGGACGCGTAGTCCCGTCCCTCGGCGCGCGCGGCCAGGACGGCGAGCGGCGAGAGGAGGACGGCCTTCAGCAGCGCGCGCCGGGCGCTACCAGTGGAAGCCAAGGGCGCTGCTCACGCTATGGAGGTGACCGTTCTCGCCTCCCACGGCCAGGAAGCGGTAATCGAGGTTCAGGGACAGGCCCCGCGTGATCCGGATCTCCAGCCCGCCCCCGGCGTGCCAGCCGAGCTCGATGTTGCCCTGCCCGGAGGGCGTCCCGCGCTCCTCAAGCTCCGCCGCCTGCGCCACGACGCCGCCGATCAGGGGATCGTCGAACGGGGCGGTGCCGGTGAAGACGAGGCTCTCGTCGTCGAGCGGTCTCTGTTGCGTGATGACGACCGCGAAGTCCAGGCCCGCCGCCGCGTACGGGCGCAACCGGACGTGGTCGAGCGCGCGCAGCGTGTACTTCAGGCCGAACGGCGAGACGTCCATGAGGCGCAGGCGCGTCTCCACGGAGCGCACCACGGGGAAGGGCGCGGCCGGGGGCCCGGCCAGGGCGGCCTCGGGGCTGGCCCCGGCGGCGAGGTTGGCCACGTAGGCCAGGGGGTTCGTGATCGTGAAGGGATCGCTGTCGGCGAGGCTCAGCCCGATCACGATCTCGTAGGACAGCTTGCCGCCCGGCGCGCGCGCCAGCGGGAGGTCGACGTATCCGGCGGCCTGGAAGCCCGGCCCCACGTCGTAGGGGTTCCACGACGCGCCCGCCATGATCCCGGCCTGCGCCCCGATGCGGCCGATGTCGGGGAGCAGCTCGTGGACCTCCGGCCCCCGCGCCCCGCCGCCGCCCGCGGGCGGCGGGCCCGAGGGCTGCTGCGCGGCCGCGGCCGCGGGGGCCAGCACGACCAGCCAGGCCAGCGCCGCGCGCTGCCGCAGGTTCCGCATGGGGTGCCGGGATTGTAGCGCCATGCGCAGCCAGGCGGGCGCTACTTGCCGTCCCAGGATCCGACGAAGTAGTCCGTGACCCCGAGGCGCTCGCTCAGGCACTGGGTCTCGGTGTGCGTCCCGTCGAGCCGCGTGTCCACGTAAACGCAGAGGCCACGGCGCAGCACCAGGTCGTCGCGCCCGTCGCCGTCCCAGTCCCCGACCAGCACCTGGTCGATCGATCCCAGGTCTTCGTAGCAGAGGTGCTTGTCGGGCCGCTCGTCTCCGCTATCGTCGAGGTCCACGCACTGGCCGGTCCGGACGCCGAGCCGCGCGGGCCCCTGGGGCTGCCACCGGCCCGCGAACGGCTCCAACCCGGGGAGCAGACGATGCTCCGGCGTCCCCGCCGCGCGCGATCCCTGGATTCGGCAGGTCCCTCCGCCATGGATGACGCAAACCGACGCGGGTCCCCTGCGGTCGGCCGAGCCCGAGAAGTCCGCGACGAGGAAGCCCTGCGCATCGCCGATCCAGCCGAGGTCCATGTTGCTGTCGTGGACTTGACCGTCGTTCTTCGTGTCGATGAGCAGCGACGCTTGCCGCATCACCGCGAGGTCCGTGGTGCCGTTGCCGTCGAAGTCGGCCACCTTCATCACGTCTCCGCGATCCCCGTAACAAAGGCCTTTCTCCGGCTCCCCGGAGTGGTTCAGGTCCATGTACACGCAGTTGCCCACCCGATACGCGAGCTTGGCCTTTGGATGGCGCGTCGCGGGAAGCCGGTCCCGGCGGCGGACCTGTAGGGCGAGAGCCAGCCCGAGGAGCGCGACGAACGCGGCGCCCACGAGGAGGCCGCGGGGGACCCGTCTCATGAGCCCGTTAGTATCGCCGCGCCGATCCCTGACGTCCATTCTCTCGTCCCGCGCCGGCGATCGTATGATTGGGCTTCCATGGCCGAGACACTGGCGCCGGCGCCGCCGCCACGACCCTTCCCCACCGTCCTCATCGCGCTGCCCATCGCCGGCGTGGCCCTCGGCCAGCGCTTCGTGCTCCCCGGGACGTCGATCGCGGACCTGGCGCTGGCCGCCGCCACCGTCATGGGCCTCGCCTACCTGGCGCGCGAGGTGCGCGCCTCTGGCTGGCCCCGGCTCCCGCGCTGGACGCGATGGCTGGCCGCGCTCTGGGCGTGGGCGGCGGCGGGCGGCCTCGTCCACATCCTCTCCGAGAGCAACCCGTTCTCGCCGGCGGAGTTCGCGAAGTCGCTCGCCAAGTTCTCGTTCTACGCGGTGGCGGTCCTGGTGCTGGCGCTGGTGCTCCGCCACGTCCCGCGGTCCGTGCCGCCGCAGATCGCTCTCACCGCCTTTGCCGTGGCGGGGGCGGTCGCCGTCGCGGTCTATCTGGCCATGTTCATGAGGGTGCCGCTTCCCTACCAGGCGATGTGGGGTCACGGTCCGGACGCCGCCTACTTCAGCGACTTCTGGTGGTTCGGCGGCGCGCACGAGGCGAGGCGCGTGTTCCTCCGCGCCCAGGGCTTGACCTCGGAGCCGTCGCGCCTGGGATACCTGCAGTCCATGGCCCTCGCGTACATCCTGCTGAAGCCGAGCCCGCGCATCCACTTCGGGCTGCGTCTGGCCGTCATCCTGCTCTCGCTGCTCCTGACGTTCTCGCTGACCGCCTACCTGTTCGTGGCCCCCATCCTGGCCCTGGCCGCCTACGATCGCTTGCGGAGCGGCCAGTTCCGCATGCAGCGGCGGGCCCTGGTCGTCGCCGCGGGTCTGCTGCTGCTGCTCGCGCCCGCCGCGCCCACCGTCTACAGCACGATCGTGGTGCGCGCCATGCGGTCGGTGTCGGGGGCGGGCGATCTCTCGTCCTTCCTGCGCCTCCAGGGCAACTGGAAGATGACGTACTACCTGCTGGAGACGAACCCCCTGGCGGGCGTCGGGCTCGGGAACTACGACATCGTGGCGTGGGACCTGCGCGCGTTCATCTTCGAGGGGCACCTGATCGAGAAGGAGACGCAGGGCTGGAACGTCTTCGCCTACGTGCTGGCGACCATGGGCGCGCCGGGCCTGCTGTTGCTGGTGGCCCTGCTGATCTCGGCCTTCCGCGGCCGGGGCCGCCTGGCCGTACCGTTCTTCCTCGGCATGTTCGCCGACGGCACGTTCCTGGGCGCGGCCTACTGGGTCTTCTTCGCGCTGTACACGGCCGACGACCAGGACTGATGCGGCCCCCGCGGTGGGCGGTGGCGCTCGTCCTCGCCGCCGCCACGCTGGCCGTGTACGCGCCGGTGCGGGGCCACGGGTTCGTGGACTACGACGACGACGAGTACGTGTTCCGCAACCCGCACGTCCAGGCGGGCCTCTCGGCGGACGGGGTGGCGTGGGCCTTCACGTCGCTGGAGGCGGCGAACTGGCATCCCCTGACGTGGCTCTCCCACATGCTGGACTGCGAGCTGTTCGGCCTCCGCCCCGCCGGCCATCACCTGGTGAACCTCGCCCTGCACACCGCCAACGCCGTGCTCCTCTTCCTCGTCCTCGCGTGGCTCACGGGTGGTGTATGGCGGAGCGCGGCCGTGGCGGCCCTCTTCGCGCTGCACCCGGTGAACGTGGAATCGGTGGCGTGGGTGGCCGAGCGGAAGAACCTCCTCTCGACCTTCTTCTGGATCCTCACGGTCGCCGCGCACGGCTGGTACGCCCGCCGTCCCGGCGCCTCACGGTACCTGGCGGTGGCGGCGGGCACCGCGCTCGCGCTGCTGTCGAAGCCGATGGCGGTCACGCTCCCGGTCGTCCTCCTGCTGCTCGACTTCTGGCCCCTGGGCCGGATGAGCCGCGGCGCGATCGGCCGGCTGGTCCTGGAGAAGCTGCCGCTATTCGTCCTCGCGGGCCTGACCAGCGCGATCACGCTCCAGGCCCACCTCCAGGGCGGGTCGGTGGTGACGGTGGACGCCATCCCGCCCGCGGCGCGGCTGTCCAACGCGATCGTCTCCTAC
>DAINRN010000314.1:1097-4868 GCA_036741815.1 Acidobacteriota bacterium | reverse complement strand
TTCATCGTGTTCCTCGCCGTTCTCGAGCGCCGGCGCGCGGCGCTGCTCCTGGGGACACTGGCGGCGGCCGCCACGATCACCGTGCTCTGGCTCTACGGGCCCTTCACGCGCGCGTTCCTGTTCGAGATCGTGCCCGCCCTGGCGGCGGGTGGGGGCGCGGCGACGGCGGGCACCGCCGGCCCGGCGGGCTCCGGCCTGCTGTCCGCGCTCGCCCGGGTTCCCCTCTTCTACGGCTGGGGATACCCGGCCCTGGCCGTGGCCGGGTTGCTGCTCGCGCGGCGGGTCGCGGACCGCGCCGCACGCCACGTGCTCTACGCCTACGGCCTCGCCTTCGCGGCCCTGATGCTCCTGCGCGGCCTCGGCGGCGGCCTCTTCCGCGACCTGAAGGAGATCACGTTCGTGGCCCCGCTGGTGGCGGTGGCCGCCGGAGCCGCCCTGGCCAGCCTCGCCCGCCGCGGCCGGGCGGAACGGGTGGCCATAGCGCTGCTCGCGGCCGGCCTCCTGGCCTTCAGCGCGGAGCGGTATCTCTTCTACTTCCGGACCTATGCCGCCGCCGTGATGACCACCGCGGGAAGCGAATCTGCTAGACTTTCGGCCTCAAGATGACCGTCGAGAAATCCGAGAAGAACCCTTTCGCGAAGTTCCTCACGCACTTCACAAAGGGGCACGTCCTCTTCCACGAAGGCGACGACGGAGAGGACATGTTCATCATCCAGTCCGGCCGCGTTGCCATCAAGAAGAAGGTCAAGGACGGCGACACCACCCTGGCCGTCATGGAGAAGGGCGACTTCTTCGGCGAGATGTCGATCCTGGAGCGCCTGCCGCGGTCCGCCACCGCGGAGATGGTCGAGGAGGGCGACCTCATCGTCATCAGCGGCGAGACCTTCGGGGACATGATCAAGGCCAACCCCGAGATCGCCGTCCGCATGCTGCGCAAGCAGTCGATACGGCTGCGCGAGACCAACCGCCATCTCGAGCAGGTCCTGGCCAAGGGCGGTGGCGCGATGCCCGAGCCCGCGCACGAGGTGCAGCCACCCTCCACCGCGAGCGCGGGGACGCTGCAGACGGACGCCCTGGCCTACTTCATCTCCGTGGCCACGGGCAACGTCTTCCCGGCCTTCAAGGACGAGTCCCTGATCGGCCGCTTCGACTCCGTCACGGGCATGAAGCCCGAGATAGACCTCTCCGGCGAAGACCAGAGCCGGAACATCTCGCGCCGCCACGCCCGCCTGGTCATCAAGGACAAGAAGTACTTCGTGGCCGAGGAGATCGGCACCATGAACGGCACCTTCCTGAACGGCAAGAAGCTGCTGAACGGGGTGCTGACGCCCATCAAGGACGGCGACGAGCTGGTCCTCTGCCGTCTCACCCTGAACTTCAAGACCCCCTCGAAGTAGGACACCGCCGGTACTGTCCCAATCGCGCGCGGCGCGGGAGGCGATGGGGTGTCCACTGCGACGAGGAGGAAGCCATGAAACGGTCCGTCGCCCTGGTCCTGTCCACGGTCGTCTCGGCGTGCGCGCCGGTCTTCTCCGATCTCCAGAGCGCCAAGCTCGTGGGGAAGGGGCGGGTGGAGGCGACGCCGGGATTCTCGTCGGTGTCGGGCTCCTCGGGAGGCTGCTCCAACTGTAGTACCCAGGCCGCGGGCGACTCATCGCACGTCCAGAACCACGGCGGACTGCAGCTCGCCACCGGCGTGGACGACAAGGTCGATCTACGCGTTCGATACGAGCATGTCTGGGTGGACGACGGCCCCGGCGTCAACGTCCTGGGCTTCGGGCCGAAGATCCAGCTCTTCAAGAACTACGCGGCCTTGTACGTCCCGGTCGGGTTCGCCTTCGGCGGCGGAGTCGACTCCAGCGAGAGCTGGGCCGTCCATCCCACCCTGCTCCTGACGGGCCAGGTGCACCCGGCGGTGGAGCTGAACTGGGCGGCGAAGTACCTGGTGCCGCTCAGCGAGGAGGGCGGGGACAACCTCCTGGCCTTCAACCTCGGCCTCGGTCTGGGCCCGCCCGAGGGGCGGTGGACGCTCCGCCCCGAGTTCGGTTGGCTCATCGATCCGGGCGAGGGGGAAGGCCACTACACCCAGTTCAGCATCGGCCTGAGCGTCAGGACCAACTAGGGCTCAGCGGGTCCGGGCGTCGATCTCCTGCCGGATGGCGTCGGCGTTGCGCGGCAGCAGGCGTTTGTTGCGGCACTCGTCGAGCGCGGTGAGGGTCATGCGGTCGATGGCGGCCTGGTCGCGCGCGGTGGGCAGCAGGTCGTCGAGCGCGGCCGTGAGGTGCGCCTCGGTGAGCGCCTTCGCCCCGTCGCGCAGCGAGAAGCGGTAGGCCGTGGTCAAGGCCAGCTCGATGTCGCTCCCCGTGTATCCCGCGGTGCGCCGTGCGAACGGCGCGTAGTCCTTGATGTCCGCGGCCAGCCGGTGCTTGCGCGCCACGACCTCGAAGATCTGCCTGCGGGCCTCCTCGTCGGGCATGAGGATCGGGATCTTGATGTCCGTACGGCCGGAGCGCCGCATGGCGGCGTCGATCAGGTCCACGCGGTTGGTGATGTCGATGCGCAGCACCTTGCCGCGCAGGGAGTTGTCGCCCCAGAAGTTGAAGGCCGAGGCGCGCATCCGCTCGCTCACCCCGGAGTCGCCCGAGGCCTGGTCCCGGCTGCCGCCTTCCGCCTGGTCCGACTCGTCCACGATCACCACCACGGGGGCCAGGGCGCGGATGGCGCCGAAGGCCTTCTCCTGGTTCCGCTCCGACTGCCCGACGTACATCTGCCGCAGCGGCCGGAAGCGCACGCAAAGCATCCCGCACTCTTTCGCGAAGCACTCGGAGAGGTAGCTCTTCCCCGTGCCCGGCGGGCCCATGAGGATGATCCCCATGGGCGCGGCGGAGAAGAGGCCGCGGCGCATGATGTCGGCCACCTCCTTCAGCTCCCGCACCGCGTGCTCGAGGCCGCCCACGGCGGACAGGTCGTGCTTCGGCTGCAGGATCTCCAGGACGTCGCCGTATTCCTGGCGCAGGAGGTCGATCTTGCGGTCCACGATCGAGGCGCGCGAGAGGGCGGCCCCGCCGCCGCCCGCGCGCTGGACGATGTCCTCCATCTGGACGAGGGCCAGGCCGCCGGTCTCCGCCGCCAGCTCGTCCGGCGTCATCTCCCAGGCGGCGCCCGCGTACCGGTCCTTCAGGTCCGCGGCGAAATCGGCCCGCGCGGCCAGATCGGGCCGGGGCACCGCCACCACCTCCGCGCCGGCGGCCCCCGCGTAGACCTCCTCCGCGACGTCGCCCGCGGCGGGAGCGACCAGGAGCACGAGCGGCCGGCGCTCCGCCACCTTCGGGTCGGACGCCCACCGGGCCAGGGTGGTGACGCTCTGCCGCTCCGCCGCGCCCGTGGGCCCCGAAGGGGCCAGGGTGTGCGCGTAATCCAGCACGATGGCGACGGAGCCCGTCGCGCAGCGGTCGGTGGTGAGGAGGGCGTCCAGGAGGATCAGCACGCGCGCGGGGTCGGAAGGGAGCGGGCCCGACTTCAGGCCGAGGGCCTTGCGGAAGGCCTTCTCGCGCTCCGCGTCGGGGAAGGTCAGCCCGCCGAGCCCCACGGATCCGGTGTCGCCAAACCCGGTGGCCAGACTGTGCTCGGCCGCGGCCTTCGAATAGTCACCGGCCGTAAGGCCCGAACCCGCCCACGCCGTGCGGCCAACGACGTCGATGTCGAGCGACAGGTAGACCATGTCCGGGCCGTCGAGCGGGTGAGGCTTGACGATGCCGCCCTTGCGCGGGT
>DAINRN010000314.1:0-1087 GCA_036741815.1 Acidobacteriota bacterium | reverse complement strand
GCTCCGGCGCGCGGCCAGGCGGCGCAGCCCCTCGGCCAGCGGGACGTAGTCGCGGCCGAAGGGCTGGACGTCGCGGACGTTCCCGTGCAGCAGGAAGAGATGGCTGGCCCCGGAGTGGTAGCGGTCGAGCACGCCCCTGGCCAGCCAGGCTGGGATGCGCACGCCCTTCACGGCTGGAGCCGCAGCGCGTGGACGCCGCGCGCGCTGCCGATGAAGGCCCGGTCGCCGTCCAGGGCGGGCGAGGACTGGATGCCGCCGGAGGCGATCTCGCGCCGGTCCACCACGCGGCCGGCGGCATCGACGAGGTAGAGGCTTCCGTCCGTCGAGCCGCACAGGAAGAGGTCCCCGGCGGCCACGGGCGAGGAGACGACGGGGCCGCGGGTCGGCACGGAGAAGCGCGCCTCGCCGCTGCGCAGGTCCACCGCGTGCAGGTGGCCCTCGTTGCAGCCCAGGACGACGAGGTCCCCGCGCGCGCAAGGCGAGGAATAGGCCGCGTGTCCGAGGTCCACCGTCCAGGTGCGCGCGCCGTCGGCCAGGCGGAGAGCGGCGACACGGCCGCCGAAGTCGGCCACGATCACGACGTCACCTGATACCGCGGGCGTCGCTCTGACCTTCCCCGCCATCGGGACGGACCAGAGGACCGTCCCTTTCGCGGGATCGAGCGCGTACACGGAACCGTCGTCGCTGCCGACCACGACGCGTGGGCCCGCGCCGCCCGGGGAAGAGAAGACCGGTCCCATCTTGCGGGCCCACGCGGGAGTTCCCTTGGCCGCGTCCAGCGCGATGAGCGAGCCGCCGCTCCTGCCTTCCACAACCCCCACGATGACGCGGCCGGCCAGCGGGAGGGGCGACGAGCGCACCAGCCGGGCCACCTTGACCCGGTAGCGCTCCCGCCCGGAGGCCACGTCCACGCCCACCATGTCCCCGTCGTCGGTGCCGACGTGGAGGATGGTCTGGTCGTCGCCGAGCGCGGGCGATGACTCGATGGCCGCGGCCAGGCGCTCCTCGTGGAGGATCCGGCCGCTCTCGCGGTCCAGCCAGGCCAGCCGCCCGTCCGCGGTGGCCGCCACGACCGCGTCCGCGGTCA
>DAINRN010000313.1:4113-4873 GCA_036741815.1 Acidobacteriota bacterium | reverse complement strand
TGACCGTCAGACCGGCAAGACCGCGGTCGCGATCGACACGATCATCAACCAGAAGGGGCAGGGGGTCTACTGCTTCTACATCGCGATCGGTCAGAAGCAGTCGACCGTCGCCTCCGTCGTCGACCGCCTCGCGAAGATCGGCGACCGCCACGCCGCCATCGACGAGCACCCGTGCTCGCTGGAGCCGCTCCTGGAGTTGTCCGCGCGCCAGGAGGCCGCGGGGCTCGGCGACGCACCCTGGCCGCCGCACTATGCCAAGCAGCCGGACGAGCCCACGCGCGTCGCGCCCTCGCGCAGCCGGGACGCCCGGTCCGCCACCGGCCGCCGCGTGCCCACCAAGCCGCTCATCGAGATCGCCCGGGCCCGGAAGAAGGACGATGCCCTGGCCGGCCTCGAGCGATGGAAGGCGCGCCATCCCGAGGCGGCCGCTCACCTGCGGCCGGCGGACGTCCTCGTGGATTCCATGCGCGGGCGCTCTGCGACCTGGACCCGCATCCGGCTGAACCTGGAAGGTGTGCCCGAGGGGCTCCGGCCCGCGCCGGAGCCCCCCGATCCCGACCTGCCGGGGAAGAGGTGGGAATGACCTACCGCGGCGTCTTCATCATCACCAGCTGCCCGCCCTCGACGAGCTCGCCGGGGATGGCGTAGTGCGCCTGGGTGTCGAGGAGGAAGAATCGATTGTTGTCGGTGTCGTAGCCCGGAACGCCTTCGAACAGCGACGTGACCTCGATGACGCCCGAGGACTCCTCGTCCTGGGTGA
>DAINRN010000313.1:0-4103 GCA_036741815.1 Acidobacteriota bacterium | reverse complement strand
CGCCCCCCAAGAGGAAGCGCGAGGCGTCGTGCTCGGCCAGCTGCGTGAGCGTATCCGTGGCGGGTGAATAGCGCCAGACGCGGCCCAGGCGCGCGTTGTTCCCCACGTCCTCCAGCATGATGACGTCGCCGGCCTGGTCAACCGTGATGTTGTCCATCATCTTGATGTCGCGCAGGGAGCCGTCGACGAGGACCTCGATCGTCCCCCCCGCCTCGGGCTGCGTGATGTCGTCGAAGGTGATCCGCCACAGGCGGGTGTTGCCGGCGAAGGTGTCCGTGGTCACGAAGTAGAACCGGTTCGGGTCCGCGGTGTCCCACGCCCCGTCCTCGGGCCGGTTCAGCGGGGTGCCGTCGGGGTCTGCCGGCGCGTTGGCGGGGTTCTCGATGAGGCCCAGGGTGAACGGAGCGCTCGTGAACCCGAGGGGCGGCTCGGACGCGAAGCCTTCGATCTTCACCGTGTAGAGGCTGCCGTTGTGGAGCCCCGCGCGCTCGATGGGGAGGCCCGACGACTGCTTGGTGCCGACGTAGAAGTAGACCTCGCCGGGTGTGGTGTCGTCGGTCTCGGCCACGATCGTCTTGTCCTGGGCGTACGGGCTGGCCAGGGAATTCTCGAACGCCATGCGGCCGAGCTTGGGCAGCTCGTAGGACGTGCCGTGCTTCTGGCCCGAGGCGTGGTGGGCGAACGTACGGCCCCCTGCCGTCTCTTCCCCGTTCATGTATATGCGCCCGGACTTGAAGCCCAGACCGGTAGCGGGGTTGTAGAAGGCGCTCGGCGCCGGAAGGTCCGCCGAGCAGAAGCGGTTGAACATCGTCCCCGGGGATTTCACGAACTGGGTGCCGTTCCAGAGCTGGACCTCTTGGATGAGGTCCCCGCCTTTCAGCACCTTGAGGTCCTTCTTGCGGATCTTCCAGCTCGAGACGAAGGCACCCGTTCCGCCGTGGTCCCGGGGGACTCCCGCCGTGGCGGTGAGCTCGTGGTTCATGAGCAGGGTGAAGGTGCCGTCGTCGTCGTCCTTAGCGAAGTCGTCGTCGTCGTTGGCAAAGGCCCCGAGCCCGTCCGGGATGCCCACCATCCGGTACTTCTTGTTCCCGTCCTTCTTCTTCTTCACCTCGTCCCCGACGGTCAGGATGGAGACGAACTCGACGCCCGCCGACACGGGCAGGATATAGGGACTCTGCGAGCTGCTGGGACCGGTGCCGGCGCTCAACAGGGAAGCGCTCGGCAACAAGGCGGCGCCGAGCAGAAGGGTTAAATGCATACGGCTGAAGTGGATCACGGGACCTCCAAGGAATTGGGTCACGCTCGTTCGTGACTGGGGAAGGTTAGGCGGCCCCCCGGACATTTCCGTGACGGCCACGCAGCCGCGCCGTTACGGCGGCGCGCCCGGCTGGCGTCAGCGACCGGTCTCGCGCAGGTAATCGAGGTAGAAGGCGACCGCCGGGCCGAGGTCGGCCACGGCCACGCGCTCGTCGCGGCCGTGGATGCGCGGCAGGTCGTCCGGCCCCACGGGCAGCGGCGCGAATCGGTAGGTGTCGGCGCTGACGTCCTGGAAATGGCGGCTGTCCGTGCCGCCCAGGACGAGGGCCGGCGCCACCACGGCGTCCGGAAAGGCGCGCCGGACGGCGGCGGCCAGGCGCTGCCAGGAGGGGCCGTCCGCGCGGGACTCCCGCGAAGCCTCTCGCGAGCCCGCGTTGCGGACCTGGACCCGCGGGTCGTCCACGGCGCGGCGCACGTGCTCCAGGACCGCGGCCGCCGTGTCGCCCGGGATCAGGCGGAAGTTCACGACGGCGCGCGCGCGCGCGGGCAGGACGTTCGACTTGACCCCGCCCTGGATGACGGTGGCCGCGGTCGTGGTGCGCAGGCCCGCGTTGACCGAGGGTATCCGCGCCAGCGCCCGCACGAGCACCGGCGCGAAGAGCCAGCGGTTCGCGACGGCCAGCCGCTGGGGGAACGGCATCTCGCGGCCCACCACCTCCAGGAGGCGCCACGTCGACTCCGGGCGGAAAGGCAGCGGATGCCGCTCGACGCGCCTCACGGCCGCGGACAGGATGCCGATGACGGTCTCCGCCGGCGGCATCGAGGAGTGGCCGCCCTCGCCCATGACCTCCAGCTCCACGTTCAGGTAGCCCTTCTCCGCCACGCCGACCAGGGCCACGGGCGCGGCCACGCCGGGGACGATGCCGCGCGCCACCACGTGGCCCTCGTCGAGCGTGGACTCCAGGCGGATGCCGCGCGCCGCAAGCAGGGCGGCCACGGCGCTGGCGCCGGTGCCCCCGGTTTCCTCGTCGTGCCCGAAGGCCAGGTAGATCGTGCGCCGCGGCGTGAACCCCTCGCCCGCCAGGCGTTCCGCCGCTTCGAGTATCGAGACGACGCTTCCCTTGTCGTCGAGGGCCCCGCGGCCCCAGACATGCCCCGAGGCGATGCGCCCCTCGAAGGGCGGGCAGGTCCAACCCGCTTCGTCCTCCACCGGCACCACGTCCTGGTGGCCCATGACCAGGGCGGGAGGCAGGGACGCCTCGCTGCCCTCCCAGGTGTAGAGGAGCGTGTGGCCGGCCACGAGCTCGCGTGCCAGGACGCGGTGCACCGCCGGGTACGTGGCCTCGAGCCACGCGCGCAAACCGGCGAAGGCCGCCGCGGCGACCGCGCCGTCCTCGCGCGAGACGGTCGGGAACCGGATGGCGGCGCCCAGGTGCTCGGCCGCCCGCGTGGAGTCCACGCCCACGGCGCGCCGCTCGGCCGGGGGACGCGCATCGGGCCGGAACCGCCACGCCCGGACGACGACGAGCGCGGCCACGCCGAGGGCGGCCACGAGGAGCGCGCGGACCGCCCGTTTCAACGGTCGGGACCGAAGATCTGGGCCAGCTCCGCGGGAGGGGTCACCTCGAGCTGGTCGTAGCGGCACTCCTCGGGCCGCTTGTCGGGGCGCCAGCGCAGGAAGGTCGTGGCGTGGCGGAACCGGTCACCCTGGAGGTGGTCGTACTTGACCTCGCACACCCGCTCGATGCGCAAGGGCTCCCAGGAGAGGTCCTTGCCCTGGCTCCAGCGGCTCTGCCCGCCGGGCATCCGCTGCGCGCCGTCCATCACCTCGGCCCACGCCCGCCAGGGGTGATCCGCCAGCGCGTCCTTGCGCAGGGGCTCCAGCTCGTTGGCGAGCTGCCGGCGGGCCGCGGTCGTGAACGACGACGTGACGCCGACGTGGTGGAGCGTGCGCTGGGCGTCGTAGAGCCCCAGCAGCAGCGATCCCACGAGCGTGCCGGGCCCGTGCTTGTGCCAGCGGAACCCGGCCACCACGCAGTCGGCGGTGCGGGTGTGCTTGACCTTGACCATCACCCGCTTGCCGGGCTGGTAGGGCGCCTTCTCGTGCTTGGCGATCACGCCGTCGAGGCCGGCGCCCTCGAAGCGGTGGAACCATTCCCGCGCCAGCTCCCGCCGGCGCGTGCACGGCGTGAGGTGCACGGAGCCCGAGATCCCGGCCATGGCCTGCTCCAGCCGCTCCCGCCGCTCGGCCTGGGGCCGCGGCCGGAGGTCCTGCGATCCCTCGCCCAGGAGGTCGAAGGCCACGAAGGAGGCCGGCGTCGCCGCCGCCAGCTTGGCCACGCGCGAGGCCGCGGGGTGCAGCCGCAGCTGCAGCGCATCGAAGTCGAGGCCGCGCGGCCCGGCGATGACGATCTCGCCGTCCAGCACCACGCGCGGGGGCAGGGACTGACGGAAGACGGCGTCCAGCTCGGGGAAGTAGCGGTCGAGCGGCTTGCAGTCGCGGCTCTGGATGTAGACCTCGTCTCCGGCCCGGAAGACGATGGCCCGGAACCCGTCCCACTTCGGCTCGAAGAGCCACTCGTCGCCCTCGGGGAGCCCCTCCGCCAGCTTCGAGAGCATGGGCTCTATGGGCGGATCGATGGGGAACCCGGCCGGGGCCTTCGCCACCGCAGCCTACCCGGGCCGCGCGAGGCGCGCCGCGATCCGCTGCTCCGCGGAGGCCCAGCCGGCGTCGAACGCAAGACCCGGCTCGTCGATGTCGATGACGAGGGGCGCGTGGTCCGACGGCACCGGCTTGCCCTTGCGCGCCTCCCGGTCGATCTCCGCGCCCACCGTCCGGGCGCGCA
>DAINRN010000312.1:0-4887 GCA_036741815.1 Acidobacteriota bacterium | reverse complement strand
AGTCCGAGAGCGGAAAGTGGCCTTCATTGTCGGTTTTTCCGCAGCCTGCTAGTGCTCCTCGGGCAGCCCGTAGGCCGCGCGGAGGAGGCGAGTGGGATGCGCGGGCTTCTCGCCCCGCACCGCCTCGATCTGGAGCGCGGAGAGCGAGCAGTCGGTGGTGAAGGTGTCCGGCGCGGACGACTCCATCTCGGCCGCGGCCTTGCGGGCGAACTCGAGGCTCAGCTCGTAGTTCTCCTTCTTCATGGCCCACGTCCCGTCCATGGCCGTGCACTTCTCGACCACGCGCACCTTGGTGCCGGGGATGAGCTGCAGGACGTCGGAGGTCTTGCAGCCCATGTTCTGCGCCCGCAGGTGGCAGGGGAGCTGGTAGGCGACCTTCCCCGGGCCCGGCCCGCGGAAGTCCGTGGAGAGCGTGCCCTCGCGGTGGCGCGTCACGAGGTACTCGAACAGGTCGCGGGTGGCGCCGGCGACTCTGTGTGCGGCCTCGCCGGGCTTCAGCATCGGGTACTCCTTCTTCAGGACGTAGGAGCAGGTGGGCTGCGGCACGATCACCTGCGCGCCGGCCTGGACCAGCGGCGCCAGGGCCTCGATGTTCCTCCGGGCGTTGGCGGCGGCCGAGGCCATGTCCCCGCCGTCCAGGTACGGCATCCCGCAGCAGACCTGGGGCGGGCAGGCCACCTCGCAGTTGTTCTTCTCGAGGATGGCGACGGTGTCGCGCCCGACCTGCGGCTCGTTGTAGTTCACCGAGCAGGAGTAGAAGAGCGCGACCTTCCGCTTCGGATGGAGGGCGGCTGCTTCCCCGCCGGCATTCGCCGACGACGTCGGCCGGCGCTCGCGGAACCACCGGGCGAACGTCTTGTGGTGGAACTTCGGCAGGTTGCGGTCCCGGTGCACGCCCAACACGGCCTCGAGCAGGACGCGGTGGGGCTTGAAGCCGTTGGCCCAGTTGCTGAGGGGCGCGGTGGCCGATCCGAGCGCGCCCACCGCGTCCACGTTCCCGAGCCACGAGTCCTGCCGCGTGACGCCTTCCGCCGCCGCCCGCGCGGCCTTGGCCCGCAGGATCAGGCGCGGGAAGTCGAGGTCGAAGCGGTGCGGCGGCGTGTACGGGCAGTGGTTGAAGCAGAGCTTGCACTGCCAGCACAGGTCGACGATCTTGCGGTACTCCGCCGGCTTGACCTGGGCGACGTCGCCCTCGTAGTGGTCCACCGCCTCCAGCATGTAGTCGAAGGACGGACAGAGGCGGTGGCACCGGCGACACCCGTCGCAGATGCTGATGACGCGCTCCAGCTCCTTGTCGACCGCGGCGGGATCGAAGAAGGCCGGGTCTCTGGGGTCGAAGGGCAGCGGCCTATAGCTCCGGGAGTACCTCGAGGCCCTTCGTGAACCGGCCGGCGTGGCTGCGCTCCGCCTTGGCCAGCGTTTCGAACCACTGCGCGACCTCGACGAAGCCCTCGTCGCGCGCGGTCTTGGCCATGCCCGGGTACATCTGCGTGTACTCGTAGGTCTCGCCCTCGATGGCCGACTTCAGGTTGTCCCGGGTGCTGCCGAACGGGATGTCCGTGGCGGGGTCGCCCACCGAGCGCAGGAAGTCCATGTGGCCGAAGGCGTGCCCGGTCTCCGCCTCGGAGGTGTCGCGGAAGAGGCCGCCCACCTCGGGGTACCCCTCGATGTCCGCCACGCGCGCGAAGTAGAGGTACCGGCGGTTGGCCTGGCTCTCGCCCGCGAAAGCGTGCTTCAGGTTCTCGTGCGTCTTGGTGCCCTTCAGGTCCTTCATCGTCCCTCCTTGGATTGATCCCTTCGAGAATGGTTACTGACGGGTGTCGCGGCGCTGCCGGTGCGTGTCGCCGCCTCCTGGCAAAGCGGGCACACGCCTAGGACCTCCACGTGGTGGCCCACGATCCGGTAGTTCATGGCCCGGCCCGCCTCGTCCTCCACCCGGGTGTCCACGGACAGTGGCAGGTCGTTGACGCGCCCGCAGCCCAGGCAGCGGATGTGGTAGTGCCGGCCGGTGTTGCCGTCGAAGCGCGCCTGCTGGCCGCCGCAGTGGATCTCGCGGATCAAGCCCGCCTCGGCGAGCTGCTTCAGGTTCCGGTACACGGTCCCGAGGCTGATGCGCGGCAGCCGCCGGCGGGCCTGGCGATACACCCGATCGGCCGTGGGGTGGTCCATGGTGGACTGCACCGCCTCCAGCACGACCTGCCGCTGACGGGTCCGGCGTGTATCCATATCAGTAATAATTCCTATTCTTTGGCGCGTGTCAAGAGGCGATATCATTCCCCCATGCCCACCATCGTGGCTTTCGTGGACGACCTGATGTTCCTGAGCCGCATCCGCGTCGCGGCCGAGGCTCGGGGCCTGTCGGTGGTCTCCGTACGCGCCATCCCCGACCTGGTCGAAGCGTCCCGGCAGGGCGCGCGCCTCGTGCTCGTGGATCTCGATGCGAGGCTGCCTGCGATCGAGGCGATCACGGCGTTGAAGGAGGAACCCGGACTCACCAACCTGCCCGTCGTCGGTTTCTTCAGCCACGTCCACGCGGAGCGCGGCCGCCAGGCCCGCGCCGCCGGCTGCGCGGAGGCGTTGCCGCGAAGCGTGTTCGCCGAGCGCCTGGAGGCCCTGCTCCGGGACCTCCCGCCCGCCTGACACCCCTCAAAGAGGCGTTTGTCGCACGGCCGCGCGTCTGCTAAAGTCTTGCCCCTCATGGAGCAACGCAGGGCCCCGCGTTTCGTGGTGGAAGGCGTGCACGGCACCATGACCTCGGCCTCCCAGGTCGAGATACTGAACATGAGCATCAGCGGCGCGGCCATCCGGCTGGACCGCAACCTGCGCGTGGGCGGCGAGTACAGCCTCCGGCTGGAGCTGAACGACACCGTCATGGCCGTGAAGGGCATCGTGGTCTGGTCGGTGCTGAGCGAGATCCAGAAGGGCCGCGAGGACGAGACCAAGCCCTTCTACTCCGCGGGGATGAAGTTCAAGGACATCCTCAGCCAGCGGCTCATGGAGCTGCTGGAGTTCATCGACGAGCACAAGATCGTCCAGGAGAACCGGCTCGGCGGCCTGCGCTTCCACATCGACGCCCCGGGCAAGGCGCTCCTCGACGTGCCGCAGAGCTACCGCGTGCGCGTCATCTCGCTCTCCGGCCTGCTCATGGAGACCGACCAGGCGCTCGAACTGCGCCACGACTACCCGATGGAGGTCACGCTCGAGAGCGGGGACGTGCTCCGCTTCATGGGCCGCGTCGCCTATTGCGGGGCGCCGGCGGAGGGCGCGCCGAAGCGGTACGAGATCGGCGTGGCCTTCGCCGACATGCCGTCCGGGGACCGGGCCCGGCTGGCCAAGTTCATAGAGACCCTTTCCCGAAAGCCCAGATAGACATGATCAAGAGATCCCTGTCCCTTGCCGCGGCCCTCGCCGTGGCCGCGCTGGCGTCGGCGGCGCCGCCGCCCCGGCCGCGTGCGGCCGAATCCGAGCTGCCGTCCCCCGAGCGCCTGGCCGCGGTGCGCGACTACATCAAGAAGAGCTGGAGCACGCTGAGCCGGTCGCTGCGCGACCTGCCCGCGGCGGCCCGCGACCCGAAGCTGCACCTCGCGGAGGGCACGCCCTGGCCCGTCTACATGCCGCCGAGCGCGGACCAGGCCGCCATCGAGGCCGAGCTGAAGCGCCAGCTCTCGCCGGCGGACTTCGCGACCATCGCCTTGCGGCCGCTGCCGGCCGCCGTGGAGGTGATCCGCGAGCACGGCCTGCTCTACCTGCCCCGCCCCTACGTCGTGCCCGGCGGGCGCTTCAACGAGATGTACG
Organism: Acidobacteriota bacterium; assembly: GCA_036741815.1. GTDB lineage: Bacteria > Acidobacteriota > Vicinamibacteria > Fen-336 > Fen-336 > DAINRN01. The sequence continues at coordinate 1,092 of DAINRN010000312.1, read as the reverse complement.
GCTGGGACAGCTACTTCATCCAGGTCGGCCTGCTGCGCGACGGGGAGATCGCCGCCGCCCGCGACATGGCCGACAACTTCATCTACGAGATCGAGAACTACGGCACCCTGCTGAACGCGAACCGGACCTACTACCTCACGCGCTCGCAGCCGCCCTTCCTGACCCGGATGATCCTGGGCGTCTACGAGAAGGAGCGAGACCGCGCCTGGCTGCGCTCCACGCTGCCCGCGGTGGAGAAGTACTACCGCTTCTGGACCAGCGACCCCCACCTCGTCGCCGCCACCGGGCTCTCGCGCTACTACGACACGGGCGAAGGGCCGGCCCCGGAGGTGGAAAGCGACGAGAAGGACGCCGCCGGGAAGAGCCATTACGACCGCGCCCGCGAGTACTACAAGACGCACGAGGTGACCGACTACGACGTGAGCGAGTTCTACGACAAGAAGGCGGACGCCCTCACCGGCCTCTTCTACAAGGGCGACCGCTCGATGCGCGAGTCGGGCTTCGACCCCTCGAACCGCTTCGGCCCCTTCAGCGTGGACATCGTCCACTACACGCCGGTGTGCCTGAACGTCCTGCTCTACCAGATGGAGAAGGACGGCGGGGAGATGGCCCGCGCGCTGGGCGATCCCGCGGTGGCCATCACCTGGGAGGGAAGGGCCCGCGCGCGGCAGCGGCGCATCGACCAGTACCTGTGGGACGAGAAGGCGGGGCTCTACCTCGATTACAACTCCGATACTGGCAAGCGCCGGCACTACGAGTTCGCCACCACCTTCTATCCGCTGTGGGCGGGCGCTGCGTCCAAGGCGCAGGCGGCCCGGGTGGTCAAGAACCTGCCGCTCTTCGAGGCGCCGGGCGGCATCCTCACCAGCACGCAGACCACTGGCAACCAGTGGGACGCTCCCTTCGGCTGGGCCCCCCTCCAGCTCATCGCGGTGGAGGGCCTCCGCCGGTACGGCTACCAGGCCGACGCCGACCGCATCGCCCGAAAGTTCATCGCCCTCGTGACCAAGGAGTTCGAGGAGCACGGCACCATCGTGGAGAAGTACGACGTGAAGCGGCGCGAGTCGGACGTGGCCGGGGACATCAAGTTCG
>DAINRN010000311.1:223-4934 GCA_036741815.1 Acidobacteriota bacterium | reverse complement strand
CAGGTCCTCCTCGGTGGAGATCATGATGTCGGCGGCCCGGGCCAGCCGCTCCAGCACGGGCGCCGCCTCCTCCGCCGTCCACAGCCGGGCGCGGTAGTTGAGGTCTGTGGCCACGCGCGCGCCCGCGGCGCGGGCGGCCTCCGCCATCTCGAGGGCCAGGTCGCGGGTCTGCTCGGAGAGGGCGGCCGTGATGCCCGTGACGAAGAAGAGGCGGCACGAGCGGAGCGCCTCCCACGGCGCGTCCTCCCGCCGCACGTGGCAGACCGTGGAATCGCGGCGGTCGTACGTGACCTCGATGGAGCGCGGGGCGCGACCGTACTCGACCCAGTAGGTGCCGAGCCTCCCGGGCGCGGTGTGGACGAGCGAGACGTCCACGCCGCCGCCGCGCGCGTGGCGAAGGACGCGGCGGCCCAGGGGGCCTTCGGGCACCACGGAGAACCAGGCGGTGTGCAGGCCGAGGCCGGCCAGCGCGAAACAGGTGTTGAGCTCGGCCCCGCCCGGGTGAGCCAGGAAGCGGACGGCGTCCTCGATGCGGCCGTCCCCCTCGGGTTGCAGCCGCAGCAGCGCCTCCCCGAAGGCGAGGACGTCATGGCTCGGCAACCGAGGGCCTCCTGCCCGCAGCCGAGGCCGGCGCTGGCCGCGCGCTGCCGCTCGGGTGCGGATTGTAGCGCTCGCTCCCTCGGGGCGCAACGCGCCTTGACACCCCCGCGCCCCTTGGGCACAATTTTTCGCGGGCAGCAGGCCATGGAACAGACTCTCGTCCTCAACGCCACGTACGAGCCGCTGAGGATCGTTCCCTGGCAGAAGGCCATGACCCTCCTCTTCCAGGGGAAGGTCGAGGTCATCGCCGTCTATGAACGGGAGATCCGCGGCGTCACGGTCCGGGTGAAGCTCCCGTCGGTGCTCCGCCTGCTCCGTCACGTCCGGATGAAACGTCCCTTCGCCGACGTCCCGTTCTCGCGCGCCAACGTCTACGCCCGGGACGGACAGCGGTGCCAGTACTGCGGTCGCCGCCTGGCGCCCTCGCAGCTCACCTTCGACCACGTCGTGCCCGTGGCCCGCGGGGGCCACAAGGGCTGGGACAACATCGTGACCTGCTGCATCCCCTGCAATCGTCGAAAGGGGGACCACACCCCCGAAGAGGTCGGCTTCCACCTCGTGCGCAAGCCCCGGCGTCCCGACGCGCTCCCCTCGCTGACCCTCAGCCTGGGCATCCGGGCCGCGCCCGAGAGCTGGCGGGACTATCTCTTCTGGGACGTCTCGTGGGAGCGGGGCTAGGCCCCCGCGCGGCCAGCACCCTTCATGAGCCTGACGGGCAACCTCCGCACGATGGATCTCCCCGAGATCCTGCAGTGGATATCCACCGGACGGAAGACGGGCACCCTGCACATCGAACGGCGCTCCGTCCACAAGCGGATCGTCTTCAAGGACGGGGTCATACACTCCTCGACGTCGAACGACCCGCGGGAGTCGATGGGCCAGTTCCTGATCCGCGACCGCCACGTGACCGAGCAGCAGCTGTTCCGGGCCCTCCTCCGGCAGGAGACGGAAGGCCGGCTGTTGGGCGCCATCCTCGTGGGCGACGGCGTGCTCACCGAAGAGGCCCTGCGGAAGAGCCTGGAGAGCAAGGCCGAGGAGACGATCTACGACCTCTTTCTGTGGACGGAGGGCAAGTTCGAGTTCAAGGACGGCGAGGTGCCGGCCAACATCCTCGTGCACGTCGAGATGGGCGTGACCAGCGTGATCCTGGAGGGGATCCGCCGCGTGGACGAGTGGCGCAGGATCAAGGAGGTATTTCCCTCCATGGCCACCACGTTCCGGGCCCAGAGCAACGGCGAGGAGCTCGAGGATCCCACCGAGCGTCAGGCCATGGGCCTGGCCGCGGCGGGCAAGATGCTCTCCGAGATGAGCCTGCAGATGCGGCGCTCGGAGTTCGAGACGGCCTCCCTCGTCCTGGACCTCTACAACCGGGGGCTGCTCGCCGTGGACCGGGTGAAGGAGGAGCTGCCGGACGACGCGGTGGGCAGCATCAAGGACCTTCTCTCCATCGCGCGCCTGCGCATCACCGAGCGCCGCTGGGACGCCGCCAACGAGGCCTTGGAGAGGGTCCTGGCCCTCGACCACCTCAACCAGGACGCGAAGAAGGGGCTCATCTCCGTGTCCGACGCGCGCAAGAAGGACCGCATCCTCCGCACCGTGCCCCTGGAAAAGGTGCCCGTCCTCAAGATGGACGTGATCTCCCTCACCCGGCAGAACTTCGACGCCCGCGAGGGCTTCGTGCTCTCGCGCGTCAACGGGGAGTGGGACGTGCGCTCCATCCTGAAGCTCTGTCCCATGTCGGAGGAGGACGCGCTTCTGATATTCGCCCGCCTGCTGGAGCGAAAGGTCATAGAATTGCGCCACTAGAGTGACGCGCGATCCGGCCGCCTCCGCCGCCCGCCTGCCCAGCCTCCGCAGCGTCCTGCGGACCAAGCCCATCGGCGCCATCCTGGCCGACACGGAAGAGCCGGAGCACCAGCTGCGGCGCGCGCTGGGCCCCGTGCAGCTCACGCTGTTCGGCATCGGGGCCATCGTGGGCGCGGGGATCTTCGCCACCATCGGCACCGCCGCCGCGGGCGACGCCTACCGGCCCGGCGCGGGCCCCGCTCTCTCCCTCTCCTTCGTGGTCACGGCCATCGTCTGCGGGTTCACCGCGCTGTGCTACGCGGAGCTGGCCTCCACCGTGCCCATCTCCGGATCCGCCTACACCTATGCCTACGCCACCCTGGGCGAGCTCGTGGCCTGGATCATCGGCTGGGACCTGATCATCGAGTACGCCGTGGGCAACGTGGGGGTGGCCATCAGCTGGGCCAACTACTTCAAGACCCTGCTGAAGGGCATCCACGTCCCGGCCCTGGGCCTGCACGGGATCCACGTCCCCGACTGGCTCTCCATGGACTACCGGACCGCCGCCCGGGTGCCCGGCGTCCTCGACAACGCGCCCCACCTGTTCGGCTATCCCATCGTGATCAACGTCCTCGCCGTGGCCATCGTGGCCGCGGTGACGGTGGTGCTGGTGTGGGGCGTGCGGGAGAGCGCGCGCTTGAATGCGGTCATGGTGGGGATCAAGCTGGTGGTCCTGGCCTTCTTCATCGTGGTGGGCTGCTACTGGATCGAGCCCGCCAACTACCATCCCTTCGCCCCCAACGGCTGGGCCGGCATCAGCGCGGGCGCGGCCATCGTCTTCTTCGCCTACATCGGGTTCGACGCGGTCTCCACTGTGGCCGAGGAGACGCGGGACCCCCAGCGCAACCTCCCCATCGGCATCATCGCTTCCCTGGTGGTGTGCACGATCCTCTACGTGATCGTGGGGGTCGTCTTCACCGGCCTCATCTCGTACGACGACCTGCGCACCAAGCTCGCCACCGAGCAGGCGGAACCGCTCACCATGGCCTTGCAGCACGCCATGCCCGACTCGCGCCTGGCGGTGGTGATCGTGGCCTTCGGGTCCGTGATCGCCCATACCGCGGTCCTGCTCGTGTTCCAGCTGGGCCAGCCCCGGATCTTCTTCGCCATGGCCCGGGACGGGATGCTGCCGCCGCTGTTCTACAAGGTGCATCCCCGCTTCCGCACCCCGCACGTCTCCACCATCCTCACCGGCGTCTTCGTCGCGGTCTGCTCGGCCGTGGCCAGCATCGACGAGATGGTGGACCTCACGAACATCGGCACCCTCTTCGCGTTCATCCTGGTCTGCGCGGGTACCATCGTGCTCAGGGTGACGGATCCGGACCGCCCGCGGCCCTTCCGGGTCCCGTCGGGCTGGGGGTGGACGGCGGTCCTCTACGCCGGCCTCGCGACGGGCGTGCTGCTGCTGCCGTCGGAGGTCCTGGGCGCGCCGGCCAAGATCGGCGTGCTCGCCGCCGCCGCCGTGCTGTTCGCCTTGAGCCGGCGGCACATCTTCCCCATCCTGGGCATCCTCTCCTGCCTCTACCTCATCTACTACCTGCCTCCGACCTCCTGGCTGCGCTTCGCCGCCTGGCTCAACTTCGGTTTCGTGATCTACGTGGCCTATGGCTCCGTGCACAGCCGGCTCACCGGACGGCACACCGGGCTGGAGCAGGAGCACGACCGCCACACCGCGCGCGTGGGGGCGGCCCTGGCCGTGGTGGGCGTGGCGCTGCTCCTGGTTACGCGCGCCTTCGACGTGTGGCTGGCCGCGTCCAAGCTGTCGCCGGGCGCCGGGTCCCTGGCCGCGCTGTCCGCCGTGTTCCACCCGGACCCCTGGCTGGAGCGGTCCTGGTTCCTGATCGTTCCCCTGGCAGTGAACGCTTTCCTGCTCTGCCCCGTCATCATCCGGCGCGCGCTGCGGTCGCGCGGCGTGGCCGCGGCTCCCGCGGCGCTGCCCAGCCTGCTCGTGGCCGTGGCGGTTATGACGGCCAGCGCCGCCTACCTCTGGGTCGTGATCGCGGCCTAGCGCGCGACGGCCTTCAGGGCGTCGCGGACGCGCGCGGGCTGCAGGGCGTCCGGCCGCTCGAGATAGGCGCGGGCGTCTCTCTCCGCCGCAGCGCGGTCGCCCTCGTCGCCGCTCCTCCGCCAGGCCTCGAGCCCCGCCTCGACCGCCCGCACCCGGGCCTCGTCGGCGCGCGACCCCGTGCCCAGGTCCCGCGCGAGCGCCGCCCACGCGTCGCGCGCCGCCCGGGCGTCGGCCGCGGACGATACGGTCCGGCGCGCG
>DAINRN010000311.1:0-213 GCA_036741815.1 Acidobacteriota bacterium | reverse complement strand
AACAGTTGCCGACGACGCTCGTGTCGCTGGAAGCGATCCTCGCCCGCGGGTGCGTCTGCCGCGCGGTCGTGCGAGGCGCCCAACGCCGCCTTGTCGCGGCGCTCCTTGGCCTCCTCCTCGTGGGCGGCGGCGCTCGGCGCGCCTTCCATCTTCTTGGCCGGCGCGTCCGTCTTGGGCCGCGCGCCCTGGACCTCGTCCATCTCCGCCGGAGGC
>DAINRN010000310.1:4244-4971 GCA_036741815.1 Acidobacteriota bacterium | reverse complement strand
TGCGCTTCAATCCCATGAGGCCGGTGGCGCAGAACGCGCAGCGCAGGGCGCAGCCGACCTGGCTCGAGACGCAGAACGTGAGGCGGCGCTGCGTGCGCATCGAGACGCACTCCACGCGCGCTCCGTCGCCGAGCGCGAGCACGAACTTGTGGGTGGCCCCGTCGGACGTGCCCAGCACCGAAGCGGCCGGCGGCAGCGTGCTGGGGATCTTCGAGAACCCGTGGTGCCGCCCCACCTCCTCCACCAGGTCCACCTCGCGGGAGACGTCGGACCGCCAGGTGGGCACCTGGGCGGTGATCGTCTCCCCGCGCGCCTCGCTCGCGCCGAAGCCCAGGCCCTGCAGGATGCGCCGCGCGTCCGCCGCGGGGACGTCGGCGCCGAGCACGCGGCGCAGCTGGGGGACGCGCAGGGCCAGGATCCTGCGCGGCACGGGGGCCGGGCACACGTCGACGAGGCCCGGCCGCGCCGAGCCCGCGCCGATCTTCTGCGCGAGATGCGCGATGCGCGCGGTCGCCGTCACCGGGCCCTCGGGGTCGGCGCCACGCTCGAACCGGTGCGAGGCCTCGGTGTGCATGCCGAGGGCCTTGGCCGCGCGCCGGACCTTCAGCGGGTCCCAGTAGGCCGCCTCGAGGGCCACCGTGCGCGTCGTGTCCGAGACCTCGCTGCTGGCCCCGCCCATGATGCCCGCCAGCCCCAGGGGCGCCTCGGGCCCCGCCACCACACCCAC
>DAINRN010000310.1:0-4234 GCA_036741815.1 Acidobacteriota bacterium | reverse complement strand
CCAGCGCGCGGTCCACCCCGTCGAGCGTGGTGACCCGCTCGCCGTCCCGGGCCCAGCGGATCACCAGCCGCACCTCCGGGACCTTGGCGAGGTCGAAGGCGTGCGTGGGCTGGCCCATCTCCATCATCACGTAGTTGGTCAGGTCCACCACGTTGTTGATCGGGCGGACCCCCACCGCCTCCAGACGGTCGCGCAGCCATTGGGGCGAGGGGCCGATGCGGACGTCCAGGACTCGCGCGCAGAACCGCGGGCAGAGGTCCGGAGCGACGATCTCGACGCGCAGGGCCCGGGCCGACGGCTCCCCCGCCTCGGTGAACGCCACGTCCGGCGGGCGCAGCGGCTTCCCGTAGAGGACGGAGACCTCGCGCGCCACCCCGTACACGTTCATGCAGTCCACGCGGTTCGTGGTGATGTCGAGGTCGAGGACGGTGTCCGCGCCGACGGGCTCCACGGCGTCCACGGCCAGGCCCACGAGCGTCAGGTCGTCCGCGAGCCGGCGCGGCTCGACCGGGACCTCCACGAATTCGGCCAGCCAGGAGAGCGGGACCTTCATGCCCCGAACTGCTCCAGGAAGCGCAGGTCGTTCTCGTAGAAGAGGCGGATGTTGTCGATGGCATGGCGCACCATGGCCACGCGCTCGATCCCGAGGCCGAAGGCGAAGCCCGTGACCTTCTCGGGGTCGTAGGCCACGCGGCCCAGGCGCGCATTCACGGCCTCGAAGACCGCCGGGTGCACCACGCCGGAGCCCATGATCTCCAGCCAGCCCGTCCCCTTGCATACGCGGCAGCCCTGCCCGCCGCAGACCACGCAGGCCAGGTCCGCCTCCATCGACGGCTCCGTGTAGGGGAAGAAGGACGGCCGGAAGCGTATGGGGTACTGCGGCCCGAAGAGCGCGTGCAGGAAGGCCTCGATGGTGCCCTTCAGGTCGGCGAGGGTGATGGTGGGGCCCACCACCAGCGCCTCGATCTGCTGGAACATCGGCGAGTGCGTGATGTCGTCGTCGCGCCGGTAGACCTTCCCCGGGCAGATGATCCGCACCGTGGGCGGATGCGGGTTCGCCAGCATGTAGCGGATCTGCGCGGTCGAGGTGTGGGTGCGCAGCAGGAAGCCCGGGGCGCCTGCCAGGTAGAAGGTGTCCTGCATGTCGCGCGCCGGGTGGTCCGGCGGCATGTTCAGCGCCTCGAAGCAGTGGTAGTCGTCGTCCACCTCGGGGCCCTCATACACCTCGTAGCCCATGGAGAGGAAGATGTCCTCGAGGGCCTCGCGCGTCGCCGTGAGCAGGTGCCGGTGCCCGCGGGCCGGCGCCCGGCCAGGCAGGGTGACGTCGATCCGTTCACGCCGCAAGCGCTGGTCCCGAAGCGAGGAGTCGAGTGAGGCCCGAGCCTGCTCCAGCCGCGATTCCATGTACTGCTTCAGGGCGTTCAGCTCCTGGCCCGCCTCGCGCCGCGCGTCCTCGGCCAGCGTGCCCAGCGTCTTGAGGAGGGCCGTGACCGAGCCGGACTTGCGTCCGAGGAAGCGGTCGTGGACGGCTTGGAGGGCCGGGGCATCGCCGGCCTGGCGCAGCGCGGCCTCGAAATCCGAGCGGAGGGCCCGGATCTTGTCCTTCAAGGAGTCGAGGGAATCAGTCATGAGAAAGACCGGCGGACCGGTTTTGACGGCGGCGCGCCCGGCTAGGCGGTGGGCGCCGCCGTCCGAGCAGACTGCACGAGCGCCGCGAACGCCGCCGGATCGGTGGCCGCGATCTCGGCCAGCGACTTGCGGTCCAGCGCGATGCCCGCGCGCCGCAGGCCGGCGATGAACTGGCTGTAGGAGAGCTCGTGCAGTCGCGCCGCCGCGTTGATGCGGATGATCCACAGCCGGCGGAAGTCCCGCTTCTTGTTGCGCCGGCCCACGTAGGCGAAGTTGCCCGCGCGGTCCACCGACTCCTTGGCCGAGCGGTAGAGCTTCCCCTTGGTGAGGAAGTAGCCCTTGGCCAGGCCCAGGATCTTCTTGCGGCGCTCGCGCCGCTTGCTTCCACGCTTGACTCTCGGCACCGATGGATTCCCTTCGGAGGCGCGGCCGAAAGCGGCCGGCCCGTCACGCTTACAGGCGGCGACGGAGCCCGGGTCATGCGACGACGACCCCAAAAAGGACGATCTGGATTCTAACTCATCCCAGCAGCATGCGGCGAACGGACGCCGTCTCGCCCGGGGACACGACCGTGGACTTGCGAAGCCCCCGCTTCCGTCCCGTGGCCTTCTTGGTGAGGATGTGGCGCTTCATCGCGTGCCACCGCTTCACCTTGCCCGTGGCCGTGAGCTTGAAACGCTTCTTGGCCGCGCGCCGGCTCTTCAGCTTCAGCTTGCCCTTGGTCTTGGTCTTTCTCATTCTCCGCTCTCTGCCTTCTCCGCGAGCACCACGGCCGGCTTCGCCGGCTTCTTGGGCCGAGACGGCTTTTTCTCGGCGGCCCCAGCCTCCGCCGATTTCTTTCCCTTGTCGCCCCTGGGCTTCGCCGGCGCCGGCTCCTTCTTGGGGCCGAGGATCTGGACCATGGTCATGCCCTCCTGGCGGGGAGGGACCTCGATGAGCGCCACCTCGGTCAGCTCCGTGGCCAGCCGCGTGAGTATCCGGCGCCCGATCTCGTTGTGGGCCATCTCGCGGCCGCGGAAGATCACGGTGGACTTCACCTTGTTGCCGTCCAGGAGGAAGCGCTCCGCGTTGCGCTTCTTGAACTGGAAGTCGTGCTCGTCGATCTTGGGCCGGAACTTCACTTCCTTCACCTGGATGTGCTTCTGGTGCTTGCGCGCTTCCGACTCGCGCTTCGCTTGCTGGTAGAAGAACTTTCCGGAGTTCATGATCCGGCAGACCGGCGGGGTCGCGGTGGCGGCGATCTCCACGAGGTCGAGGCCCTTCTCCTCGGCGATGGTGAGCGCCTGGGCCGGCGGCATGATGCCGAGCTGCGTGCCGTCGTCGTCGATGACCCGGACTTCCTTGGCGCGGATGCGATCGTTGATGCGGACCGTCCTCTGATCTATTGGACACCTCCAGTGGGGGCCGGGACCGGCTCCTCGTGCGTGGCGCGCTCGGCGCTCGCGCCGAGGATCTTGCCGGACAGGGCGGACACGGTGGAAGCGCCGAGATCGCCGGCCTGGCGGTGCCGCACCGCCACACTGCCGGCCTCGATCTCCTTGTCCCCCACCACCAACATGTAGGGTACCTTCTGGACCTGGGCCTCGCGGATCTTGTAGCCCATCTTTTCGTCGCGGTCGTCCACCTCTACCCGCACCCCCGCCCGGCGCAGCTGGTCCGCAACCGTCCGCGCGTAATCGCGGTGGCGCTCGGCCACGGGGATGACCACGGCCTGCACCGGCGCGAGCCACAGCGGGAACGCCCCCGCGTAGTGCTCGATCAGGACGCCGAAGAACCGCTCAATGCTCCCCAGCAGCGCGCGGTGGATCATGATCGGCTCGTGGGCCTTGCCGTCCTCGCCGATGAACTCCAGGGCGAACCGCTTGGGGTTGTGGAAGTCCACCTGGATGGTGCTGCACTGCCAGGCCCGGTCGAGGGAGTCCTTGATCTTGATGTCGATCTTGGGCCCGTAGAAGACGCCTTCCCCGGGATCGACCTGGTACGGCAGGCGCCGGATCTCCAGCGCCTTCTTCAGCGCCGCGGTCGCGATCTCCCACTGCTCCTCGCTCCCGCTGGCGTTGGGCGGCCGCGTGGACACGAAGATCTCGTACTCCCTGAAGCCGAAGGTCCCCAGGATGGAGGTCACGAAATCCAGGACCCGCACGAGCTCGGCCTCCAGCTGGTCGGGCCGGCAGAACAGGTGCGCGTCGTCCTGGGTGAAGCCGCGCACCCGCAGGAGGCCGTGCAGGACACCGGAGCGCTCGTACCGGTAAACGGTCCCCAGCTCCGCGTAGCGGAACGGCAGCTCGCGGTAGCTCCGTAGCCTCGTCTTGTAGATCTGGATGTGGAACGGGCAGTTCATCGGCTTGAGCTGGTAGGGCACGTTCTCGATCTCGATCGGCGAGTACATGTTGGCCTTGTAGTACTCGGTGTGCCCGCTCGTCTTCCAGAGGTCCAGCTTGGCGATGTGGGGGCTGTAGACGAGGTCGTAGCCCCCCCGCAGGTGCTCGTCGCGCCAGTAGTCCTCGATCTGCTTGCGGATGAAGCCGCCCTTGGGGTGCCAGAGGATGAGGCCGGCGCCCGTCTCGTCCGCGATCGAGAAGAGATCGAGCTCCTTGCCGAGCTT
>DAINRN010000309.1:0-4994 GCA_036741815.1 Acidobacteriota bacterium | reverse complement strand
CAGGCGCGCCTCGCTCGCGAGCAGCAGCGAGCGGGTCCCCACCCATTGGTTCACGGCGTAGCCGCGCAGGCCGTTCTGCGCGCCGATCGTGATCTGGGTCTCTGGGTCAAGGTTCGAGCCGTGACGGTAGCGAGCCTGCGCGAGGACGAGCGATCGCGGCGTAAGGCGGATCGCGCTGCTGAGCCTCGTCTCGCCGATCGCGTTCTCCCATCGGCCGCGTTCGTGGCGGCCGCCCCAGGCGGCGTTCCCGATCAGGAACCGCTCCCGGCCGAGCGCGAGCCCCTTTCGCCCCGCCATCGACAGGAAGAAGACCGTCTCCTTCCCCCCTCCCAGGGCCGGCGCTGAGATGCCGGCGGCGGCCGAGACCTGGTGTCCCAGGTTGAAGTCCTCGGCACGCTCGAAGCGGTTGACGTGCGTGAGGCGGAGGAAGCGGTGCTCGACGAAGCTGAGGCCAGCTTCCGCGATGCCGAAGAGCCGGAGCTCGTCCGCGACGCGGTCGCGGCGGTAACGGTAGGCCGTGTGCAGCCTCAGGGCGCCCGCCGAGGTGCGGCGAAGGGCGCGCGCGGCCTCGAGGTCCAACGCCCGGCCGTCGTGGGCCAGGTCGGCCACACGCTCGCCGTCCTTGTACAGCGGGTCGAGCTGGTCGAAGGTGTCGGCCCTCGCGGCGAACGACCAGCGCGTGTCGAGGGAGAAGAAGGGCCGGGCGGCGAGCAGCTCGGCGCGGTGGCCATCGCTGCGGCGGGCGAGCGAGACCGAGGCCTGCACCCGGGAACCCGCCACCCTGGGATCGCGGAACGAAAGGAGCGTCTGGTCGCGGTCGATTTCGGAACGCCGCTGCAGCTCGAACTGCTGGCCGCGCCCGAAGAGGTTCCTCTCCGCGATGCCGATGGACCACACGAGGCGGTTGCCTACCTTGGCCAGCCCGAGCTGGGGCGCCGTCGTCCATTTCTCGAACGTCGTGACGACGACGTCCACGGAGCCCGGCTGGCCGCTCTCGGCGGGGCCAGACTCGACCCGGGCGTCACGCAGGAAGCCCGTCCCGCGCAGGTTCCGCTCGGTCTGGGCCAGGGCCTCGGCGTCCACGCACGCGGCCGTGGAGAAGAGCAGCTCGCGCCGGATGACGTCCTCGCGGGTGCGGGTGTGCAGGCGGTCGGCCAGGCGGTAGGGCCAGGAGACGTCGCCGTCCGCCGGGGCCGCGAAGATCGCCTGGCGGACGACCTGCACCCGATCGATGCGGGCGCAGCTCGTGGAGGCGGCCGGGCCGAAGAGGACGCCTACGGGCGCGAGCAGGGCCGCGGCCAGGACCACGGCACACCATGCGCCCGCTCCCACCCTGCCGTCAATGCGATTCTGCGCCGGCGTGGTCCGCTTGACGGCCACCCGTGCGCCAGGTACTTACTCGTCACATGAGCGAGCATCGCGCCGCGCTGGAGTCGGCGTTGGAGCACGCCCGCCGCTTCCTGGACGGGCTGCGCGACCGGCCCGTCCGGTGGCAGGCGAGCCTGGAGGACCTGCGGGCGGCGCTGGGCGGACCGCTGCCGGAGGACGGGGCCGATCCCGGCCGCGTGGTGGACGAGCTGGCCCGCGCCGCGGAGCCGGGCCTCGTGGCCTCCGCCGGGCCGCGCTTCTTCGGCTTCGTCGTGGGCGGCAGTCTGCCCGCGGCCCTCGCGGCTGATTGGCTCGCGAGCACATGGGACCAGGACGCCGGCCTCTACGTCCTGGGTCCTGCGGCGGCGGTCGTGGAGGAGGTGGCCGCGGCCTGGTTGCTCGACATCCTCGGCTTGCCTCGCGGCTCCAGCGTCGGCTTCGTCACCGGCGGCCAGATGGCGAACTTCACGGGCCTCATCGCCGCGCGTCACGCCGTCCTCGAGCGGGCCGGCTGGAACGTCGAGGAGGCGGGCCTCGCAGGGGCCCCGCCGGTGCGGGTCCTGGTCGGGGCGCACGCCCACGTGACGATCCTGACCGCCTTCCGGATGCTGGGCCTGGGCAGCCGCGACGTGACGCGCGTCGAGGCCGACGACCAGGGCCGCATGCGGCCCGATGCTCTGCGGCGGGCGGTCGCGTCGGTTGACGGGCCCGCCATCGTCTGCGCCCAGGCCGGCGACGTGAACACCGGGGCGTTCGACCCCTTCGAGGAGATCGTGGACGTCCTGCACGGCCGCAACGCCTGGCTCCACGTGGACGGGGCCTTCGGGCTCTGGGCCGCGGCCAGCCCGGAGCGGCGGCACCTGCTGAAGGGCGTGGAGGGGGCCGACTCCTGGGCCACGGACGCGCACAAGTGGTTGAACGTGCCCTACGACTCCGGCCTCGCGATCGTGAAGGACCCGGCCGCGCACCGCGCACCTTTCGCCGCCGCCGCCGCCTACCTCGTGCAGACCCGCGGGGCGGAGCGTGATCCCCAGGACTTCGTGCCCGAGTTCTCGCGGCGCGCGCGCGGATTCGCGGTGTACGCGGCGCTGCGCAGCCTGGGCCGGCGCGGGATGGCCGACCTCGTCGAGCGGCTCTGCCTGCGGGCGCGGCGGATGGCGGAGCGGCTCGGCCGCGAGCCCGGCGTCCGCATCCTGAACGACGTGGTCCTGAACCAGGTCCTCGCCCGCTTCGAACCTCCCGGGGGCGGCGACGCCGACGCCTTCACGCGGGCGGTGATCGCCCGCGTCCAGCGCGACGGCACCTGCTGGCTGGGCGGGACGCGCTGGCGCGATCAGCAGGCCATGCGCGTGTCGGTGTCGAACTGGTCCACGACCGAGGAGGACATCGATCGCTCGGCCGACGCCATCCTGGCGGCCGCCCGAGCTGAGCGCAAGGGATAGGGTCGGGCATTCCGAACAACCAAACGCGGTGCAGTTCTAGCAGCAGCAGTTCCCTCCCCCTCCGTGGGGAGGGATAGGGTGGGGGGTCGAAGAAAGGGTAGGGGGTCGCTAAATGAGATTCGAGACGATCGCCGTGCACGCGGGCGCCGAGCCGGACCCCACTACGGGCGCGGTGGCCCCGCCCATCCACCTCTCCACGACGTTCGAGCACGGGCCCGCCAGCGAGGATCCCTACGGCTTCCACTACGTGCGCGACGCCAACCCCACGCAGTCGCGCCTGGAGAAGGCACTGGCCGCCATCGAGCAGGGCGAGGCGGCGCTCGTCTGGGCCTCGGGCATGGCCGCGACCGGCGCGTACCTGCAGGCGCTGCCTCCGGGAAGCCACGTCGTTTTCCCGGACGACATGTACTACGCCAACCGCGTCATCGCCCGCGACCTGTTCCCGCGCTGGGGCCTGACGTCGACCGCCGTGGACGGCTTCGACCTGGCGGCGATCCAGGCGGCCCTCACGCCGGCCACGCGGCTCGTCTGGGCCGAGACTCCCTCGAACCCGCTGATGAAGGTCGTGGACCTCGCGCGGCTCGCCGAGCTGGCGCACGCGCGGGGCGCGGAGCTGCTCGTGGACGGGACCTTCGCCACGCCCGCGCTGCAGCAGCCGCTGGCCCTCGGCGCCGACGTGGTCCTCCACTCGACGACCAAGTACATCGGCGGCCACAGCGACGTGCAGGGCGGCGCCCTCGTCTTCAAGCGCCGCGGCGACCGATTCGGGCACGTGGCCGAGCTGCGCTCGCTGCTCGGCGCGGTGGCCTCGCCCTTCAACTCCTGGCTGGTCCTGCGCGGCCTGCGCACCCTGGCCGTGCGCGTGGAGCGCCAATCGGCCAGCGCGCTGGCGCTCGCCGCCGCCCTGGACGGGCACCCCCGGCTGACGGCGATCCACTACCCCGGGCTGCCCTCGCACCGGGGGCACGAGACGGCCCGGCGGCAGATGCGCGGCTTCGGGGGGATGCTCTCGATCCAGGTGGCGGGCGGGAGGGCCGGCGCCCTGGACGTGGCCTCGCGTGTCCGCCTCTTCCTCAACGCGACCAGCCTGGGCGGCGCGGAGAGCCTGATCGAGCATCGCGCGTCCTCTGAAGGCCCGGGCTCGGCGACGAGCGACGACCTGCTGCGGATGTCGGTCGGCCTGGAGCATCCGCAGGACCTGATCGACGACCTGCGGCAGGCCCTGGACCGCGCCTGAGCGCCGAACCCTCCGGCCTCCCGTGGCCGATCGCGGGGATCGCCCGCCGGCCGCGCCTGGCGGCCCTGCTCGGGGCGATGTGCATCGCGTTCTCCGCGATCCTCTACCGCTACGCCCACGTCTCGCCGTCCACGGCGACCGTCTTCCGGTGCCTCTTCGGGCTGCCGCTCCTCGCGGCCGTCGCGCTCGCCGAGCGGCGCCGCTACGGTGCGCTGCCGGCGGCGACGGTTCGCCTGTCGGCCATGGCGGGCGTCCTGTTCGCGGGCGACCTGATCGCCTGGCACCACGCGATCGAGGCCGTGGGCGCCGGGCTGGCGACCGTCCTCGGCAACCTGCAGGTGCTCGTCGTGGGGCTCGTGGCCTGGGCGGCGTTCGGCGAGCGCCCGCCGCGCTCCACGCTGGCGGCCGTGCCCATCGTCCTCGTCGGGATCGCCCTCATCTCGGGGCTGGGCGGCGGCGCCTACGGGGCGAACCCGGTGCGGGGCGTGCTGCTGGGCCTGCTGACGGCGTTCTTCTACGCCGGCTACCTCCTCCTCATCCGCCGGGGCGGGCAGGACCTGCGCCGCCCGGCGGGTCCGGTGGCGGTGGCGACGGCGTCCACGGTCGCGGCGGGGGTGGTGATCGGCCTGGTCATGGGTGACCTCGATCCGCGTCCGGGGCTGGCCAGCCTGGGATGGCTGGCGCTGCTGGGCGTCACGTCGCAGTCGGCGGGCTACCTGCTGATCTCGCTCTCGCTGCCCCGCCTCCCCGCCGTCATGACCTCGATCCTGCTCCTGACACAGCCGGTGGCCACGCTGGGATTGTCGATGCTGCTCCTGGGCGAGGCGCCTTCCGCACGGCAGCTCACGGGCGTGGCCCTGGTGATCGGGGGCATCGCCGCCGCGACCCTCGGCGGCCGCCGCTCCGCAGGCGGCGCGGGGCGCTCCCCGGGCACGGGGTAAGATCGC
>DAINRN010000308.1:0-5004 GCA_036741815.1 Acidobacteriota bacterium | reverse complement strand
CATGAAGCCGGAGTCCCCGTTCACGAGCGGGCGGAAGTGCGCCACGCCGTCCAGCATCACCTCGGTGTCCCGCGCGCCGAGGGGGAGGTCGGCCACCGCACCCTCCTTCCCCGCCAGCCAGCGCGCGGTCGCGCTCGTCGGTGGCGCGGGCGCGTAGCGGATGGGCACGTTGCCCGACTCCACGAGGCCGACGAGGAGCGCCACGAGCGACAGGCGCCAGCGGCCGGCCAGCGCGAAGCCGGCGAGGACGCAGAGCGTGAGCACGGGCACCAGCGAGAAGCGCGACAGCGCACGCACGCCGCGCACGAGGACGAGGTTTTCGTGCAGCGCCCTGTAGAGGGCGGTCTCGGGTCCGAGGGAGAAGACGACCGCGGCCGCCGAGGCGGCAAGCGCCACCGCCCGGAACCGGGCAGGAGCGGAGGCCAGGCCGGCCAGGCCCAGAGCCAGGATCGTGATGCCGGGGAAAAGCGTGTCCTGGACCCGCTCCGGATCGAGGTGGCGCTGGGTGAGGCCGCCGTACAGCCGCGTGCCGCTGGCCGCGTAGGACTCGAGGGTGGTGGCGTAGGTGGCCACGTCGCGCAGCGTCCATTCCATCCCTTGAAAGGCGCGCATGCGGAAATACGGCCGGGCCACCGGAGCCATCAGCAGCCCCGCCAGAGCGATTCCCGCCAGCAGGCGCGCGGCCTCCCGGGCCCGCAGGTCCGCGACGGCTCCCAGCCCGACCGCCACGGCAAGGACGAGCGCGGTGATCGCGCCGAGGTAGACGGACGAGAGCCCCTGCAGCGCGAGGAAGACGCCCACGAGGAGCGCGCGGCCCAGCGTGCGCCGCTCCCAGAAACGGTCCAGGGCCAGCAGCGCGAAGGGCAGGAAAAGCGTCACCTCGGCGTGGAGGTGGGCCATCCGGATCCAGCGGTGGGAACCGACCGCGAAGAAGGCGCCCGCCACGAAGGCCGCCAGGCGATCGCCGCTGGCCCGCCGGACGAGGAGCTGCACACCGAGGCCCGAGACCACGGCGCTCAGGAGCAGGATCAGGTTGTAGCCGAGCACGGGTCCGCCGAGGAGCGTGGCGGGCGCGGCCAGGATCGCGGGCACGAGCAGGTTCTCCGAGAAGGCCAGCGCGTCGGGCAGGGGGTGGAAGATCGGCGCCTGGAAGAGGCGGCCCGGGTCGTGCAGCAGCGCGTGCGCGTCCCAGGCCAGGATCCAGGCATTGAGCCGCCCGTCGGGCCTGTCGGTCACGCCGGATCCCGCGAGGTGGAGGACCAGCGGCCAGCTCATGATGAGGGCGAGGATGGCGTGTCCGAAGACGGCCCAGCCGATCTCACCTCCGGTGACCGGTCGCGGCGCAGGCGGTCTTCGCGGGTTGTCCCACGGGACGATCAGGACCAGTCCCGCGATCAGGCCGGCCAGCACGACGGCCAGCAGGTCCGTCATCCACCACAGCGCGCGCCCGGTCTCCAGCCCCAACAGCCGGGACGGGATCATCTCGTCCCGCCCGTCCGGCTCCCTCCACCCGAGGCGCAGCCGCGGCCCCGGGCCCGTGCGGTCGAGCTGGACAAGGAGCCGGTGCGTCCCCCGGCCGATGGGGACGTCGGCCCCCGCGCGCAGGACCTCGCCGCCGCCCGCGAGGACGACCCGGCCGTCGAGGGCGACGCTCACGTCGCCGCGCCCCGTGGCCCACAGCCGGTAGGTCCCGGTCTCCGGCGCGCGCAGCTCGCCGTCCCAGCGCAGGGTCACCCTCCGCCCCGGGGCCAGGCCGCGCAGGTCGCCGCCGAGGACATCGATGGGTCCCGCCGCCAGCGTGCCCAGGGCTCCACGCTGATCGGCGGCCGCGGCCGCGAGACCGCCGGGCCCGCGCAGCGCCACCACCACCGCGAGCGCGGCGGCGGCGGCGGCGGCGCCGAGGAGCGCGCGCCGGAGCGGACGGCGGCGGCGCGGACGTCCGGTCACCGCAGCGGCCATCGCGAGCAGCACGGCGGCTGCGGCCGTGGGCAGCGCCCGGACATCCCAGGGAGGCTCGGCGTAGACCGGCCGCCAGCGCAGCACGGCCAGCACGAGGAGGAATACGGCGAGGGCCAGGCCGACCCGCGAGAGATCCGAGGCCAGCCTTCTCACGCGGGCGATCCTAACCCACGCGGCGACGCCGACACCGTGCAGCGGGGGGCGCGCTGGCTATCACGGCTGCGAAGGCCTACATTGTGGGGTATGAGGGGCGCCGTCCGCGTCGCGGTGTTCCTGACGGTGGCCGCGGTCCTTCCGATTCCTCGGGCCCTGCGTGCGGAGGGTTCGCCCGCGTCGACGCCGCCCCCCGTCCCCTTCCGCCAAGCGGCTCAAGCTCGGCCCCTACCTGGAACGCTACGGCCGCGTGCCGGTCGATCGCGTTCTCGACGGTCCGCGCTTCGAGACGCGCGTGGAGGTCGAGGGCAAGGCCATGGACTCCGCCGCCCTCACGGCCAGGATGGAATGGTGGATGCGGGACTACGAGCCCATCCGCGGGTCCGTCCCGCGACAGGGCAGCGCGCCCTCGCTCGAGGAGATGCGCGAGTACCGCCACCACGTGACCGAGGGCGCGAACTTCGCGCCCGTGCTCGACTGGCTGCTCGGCAAGCTGAACAAGAAGCCCTGATCGGGCCTGTCCGTCAGGCTCGCTTGCGCGGAGGGTCGAGGAACGGCAGCTTCGCCACCGCCACCGCGACCGTGCGGCGGCGGTGGTCCACCGTCAGCTCCATGCTCAACCGCGTGCCCGGCGCGGCGGCGGAGGAGGAGACGGTGGCCAGGGCGATCATCTTCTTCAGCGTCGGGGACCAGGTGCTGCTGGTGGCCTTCCCCACCTGGTCGCCGTCGCGGTACACGGGGACGGAGACGCGGGAGGCGGTGGCCGGGAGCTGCGGGGCCAGGCCGGCCTCGTCGTAGAGCCGCTCCAGGTCTGGCCAGTCCACCTCCAGGCCCACGAGCTGGCGCGGCGGCCCGTCGCGCGCCACGCGCCGCAGCGCGGCCTGCCCGATGAACGGCGCCTTGTCGAGGTGCACGAGCCGGCCCAGGCCGATCTCGTAGGGCGTGTAGGTCTGCGACGGGATCAGCGCCTTCTTCGCCCCCACGTAGTCCACGTCGAGGAGGATGAGGCCGGCCTCGATGCGGGCCACGTCGAGGGCCAGCATCCCCGTGGGCGTGATGTCGTACGGCCGCCCCGCCTCCATGAGCGCGTCCCAGATCTTCTCGGCCCGGGCGGCCTCCACCCAGACCTCGTAGCCCAGGTCGCCCGTGTAGCCGGTCCGCGAGATCTCCACGGGGATGCCCGCGATCTTCGAGGGCATCACGCGGAAGTACTTCAGCCCGGCCACGTCGCCCTGAGCGCAGTGCTGCAGGATGCTGCGGCTCGTCGGGCCTTGCAGGGCCAGGGCCGCGATGGCGTCCGAGACGTCCTCGATCCTGGCCTCCAGGTCCAGCCCGTTCATGCGGAACCAGCGCAGGCTGGGCTCGGCCGCGGTCCAACGGTAGACGGAGTCGCCCAGGCGCGAGAGCGTGCCGTCGTCGATGACCTTGCCGTCCCCGTCGCACCAGTGGACGTAGGCCACCTGGCCCACCGCCATCTTCGCCACGTCGCGGGTCAGGATGCGGTCCGCCAGCCGCGTGGCGTCCCGTCCCGTGACCCGGTACTTGAACAGCGGGGAGATGTCGATGAGCGCGGCGGCGTTGCGGATCGCACTGTATTCCCGCTCGTGGTTGACCTCGTAGGCACTGACCGCGAAGTAGCCGGACCACTCCCGCCAGTTCATGCTCCGGCAGAGCGCGGAGGTCCGGGAATGAAAGGCGGTGCCGATGGGCATGGCTCAGGGAGGGGAAGCGGCCGGGGGCAGGAACCGCTTCGGGAACTTCGCCACCACCGTGTAGAGCGGGTCCACCATGTTGGCCACGCGCATCGACGCCGTCTGCGAGACGAGCTGATAGGCGTCGGCCTTGTCGAACCCGTAATCCGCGACCAGCCACTGCACCAGCTCCACGAACGCGATACGCAGCGCGTCGGAGAGGGGCCGCGCACTGCCCGCCACCATCAGGTGCTCGGCGTCCTCGAAGCGCGGCCAGGCGATGGCCTTCTTCTTCTGGAGCGAGAAGCGGAAGGCCACGTCCATGGCCGTCTCCAGGCCGGATCCACAGACCTCGCCGTCGCCCTGCAGGGCGTGGCCGTCGCCGAAGTAGAAGAGCGCGCCGTCGTGGAAGACCGGCAGGTACACCGTGGTTCCCTCCCGCACGTCCGAAGCGTCCATGTTCCCGCCGAAGGGACCGGGCCAGAGCCCGCCGAATGCCTCCTCGCCCTCGGGGGCCACGGCCACCCGGCCGAGCATCGGCCGCAGGGGCACGGTGATCGTCTTCATCGCGCTACCCGGCAGGTCCACGGTGCCCGTCATGCGCTCGCGGTCGATGCGCCAGACGTAGCGGCCGCGCGGAAACGGATCGTTGAGCATCGCCGTGCGGGAGTCGGGCACGAGGGCTCCGAAGCTGCCGCCCTGGGTGGACACCGCGGTGTCGCGGTTGGGCCGCACCTTCAGGATCTCGACCACGAGGGTGTCGCCGGGCGCGGCGCCCTCGATGACGATGGGGCCGACCTCGCCGGGCCATTTCCCGCCGGCCTTCTCGTACCACTCGCCCCAGAGCGTCTCGCTCTCCAGCACGTCGCCGGGCTTGACGGTCAGGACGGGCGGGCGCACCGCGAACGTCGGGTAGCCGACGGTCGGCTTGAGGCGGTGCGTCTCCGCCGTGGCCGCGGCGGGGAGCAGCAGGACGACGAGGGCGAGGCGCCGCACGCTCAAGCGTCCTTCAGCCGGCCCCCGTCGAGGACCAGCGCGAGGAGGACGAGGCCTAGATGGATCGATGGCGTGGCGATGCCGAGGGTCGTCCCCAGGAACGGCTGCCGGGCGGCGGCGAACGCGAAGAGCACGACGGCGCCGATGAGGATCGCCCACCAGCACCAGGTCTCCCCGCGGCGGTAGGGGCCGAGGACCACGGACA
>DAINRN010000307.1:2072-5015 GCA_036741815.1 Acidobacteriota bacterium | reverse complement strand
AAGGCGCCCTTGACCAGGCGGCCGGCCTCGTGTGGCGGTACCGGGACAGGGACAACTACTACGTCGTGCGCGCGAACGCGCTCGAAGGCAACGTCGTCCTGTACAAGGTCGAGAACGGCAAGCGCACGGACCTCAAGCCGAAGGACGCGGGGCTCTTTGCGTACGGGAAGAAGGCGGCGGTGCCCTCGGGCGCGTGGGGCCGCTTGAGTGTCGTGGTCCGCGGCAACCTCTTCGCGGTCCATCTCGGCGAGGAGAAGCTGTTCGAGGTGGAGGACGCCACCTTCCCCGGTGCTGGCAAGGTCGGGATGTGGACCAAGGCGGACTCCGTAACCTGGTTCGACGACCTCCGGGTTGGGGCTCGGTGACATCCCCGGAGTGCTGGACTTCGTGGCTCCGGGCGTGGTGGCCGCCGTCATCGGGCATCCGCTCATGGACAGCGGAGAGCTGACGCCCGACAACGTGTTCCACATTGCCGTGGGTGCGGTCTTCCTCCTCGCCGGCCTCACCGGACCGCGGGCAGTTCCCGCGGGCCGGGCCGCTTGGACCGCGAGGTTACGTCTTTACTTCGGGGGCGGGATCGGGGTCCCGTCTTCCCAGAGATCAATGCCCTGCCCAGGGGCTGACATGGTGCCGCCCTCGTAGGACGGAATGGCGGACGCTTGTCCGCGCTCGAGGTACGCGTCGGCGCCCACCAGGGCCAGACCGAGGAACAAGCTCCAGAGCAACAACATCCGCTGCATGTGACCTCCAAGGGGGAACCGCCAGGGTTCCCCGCGTTGCCGGAAAACGGGTGATAAGGAACACACTATACCCCCCCTCGTCAAGGGGGTATTGACTGACCCCTTTTCTTGTGCTTAGTATTCGGCACCCAAGGGCACGTTTTTCGGGGAGGGGCCGGGAGGCCCCGAGCCATGACCGCCTCGCAGGTCCTGATCGCGCATGCCGTCAAGATCCTGGTCCTGTTGACCCTGGCCGGGATCCTCGCGCGCCGCCGGTGGTCGCTCTGCTGGTCCTTCACCGCCTACCTCGCCGTCATCCTCATCTGCAACAGCCTCGTGAGCTTCTGGCCGGAGCGCTTCTACCAGCCCTGGTTCACCCTCGTCCGGACCGGGCTGTACGACGGATTGAAGGTGGCCATCGCGTTGGAGCTGGCCTACCGGACGTTCCAGGCCTTCCCCGGGGCCCGCGCCACGGCCCGCCAGATGATCCTCCTGCTCGTGATCGTCAGCTCCGCCGTGCTGATTGCGATGCCCTGGGATTCCTCGTACCCCTCTGCCCTCTTGGAGTGGGAGCCGAGGATCCTGACCGCGACGATCTGGCAGCTCAACGCCCTGGCCGTGCTGGTCATCTGGTACCGCGTCCCGATCCACGCGTACCACAAGGCCATCCTCATGGGCTTCGTGCCCTACCTGCTGGTGTTCACGATCCTCCTGCGGCTGCTGAACCATTACGGCTGGAAGATCCTGCCCCTCGTGCAGGCGGCCGATCCCGCGGCCTACATGCTGCTCATGGGATGGTGGGCGTGGGCGGCGTGGGAGCCCGAGGGCGCCCCCGACGTCTCCCCCGCGGTGCTGCGCGTGCTGCAGCCCTGGCGGGCCCGTGCGTGAGTACGGATTCCGTACATAAGCAGTTGACAAAACCGTTTGTCGGTGCGAAACTTACCGTCTTCCCTCCGGCAACAGGAGTGTCATTAGATGAAACGGCAATTCCAGCTCATTGATCAGTTCGCGGACCTCGTGGTCGGCGCCGACGATCCCTGGCGGCTGGCCGTCCGCACGCTGGAGATGGTGATGTCGCTGACCAACGGGCGCAGCGGCGCCGTCTTCACGCGTGAGGGCGACCGCCTGACGCTGTTCGCGTCGCGAGGGATCGATCAGCACGTGCTTGGCGCCGTGGAAGGAGCCTGGAACCGGCACCGCGAAGGCTTCCTGAAGGGCGAGACCGTCTACGTGGCCGACCGCGACCAGGACCGGCGCCTGGGCCGGACCGATGAACGGGGCGGGCCCGCGAGCTTCGCCGTGGCCCCCGTCTTCAGCGAGCAGGAGCTGGTCGCGCTGTTCTACGTGGACAGCCTGCAGAGCCACTTCTGCACGTCCCACGACCTCGAGCGCATGGCGAAGTTCTCCCGCATCCTGGCCAAGGCCGTGACCAACGGCGCCGCGGCCGAGGGCCGGCAGCCGGTGACCGCCGAGGCCTGGGAGCACTACCTGGAGCGCACGCCCGTCGATGACATGGCGCGCGAGAAGCTGCTCCTGCTGCTGAACCGCAACGAGTGGAACATCGCCCGCGTGTCGCGCCTCATGGGCGTGACCCGGCGGACGATCTACCTGCGGCTGCAGCGGTACGGCATCCCCCGGGAGAAGATCCGCAAGACGCTGCGCCGGCCCGCGATCGGTCCCGCGATAGCCTGATCGGGACCCTCCGCAGTTATACTTCCGCGCCCAGCGCGCAGGGGACGTAGGACCCCGGGCAAACAACCCCTGGACCGCGGGCAGGAGGTCTCTGTGCCCGCGCAGGCCCAGGTCGACGCGTTCCGAGCCAGCCTCAAACGGTGTCTCGCGAAGCCGGAGTTCCTCCGGCAGTTTTACGAGCTGTTCGTGGAATCGTCACCCGAGGTCCGGGAGAAGTTCCGCGACACAGACTTCCCCCGGCAGACGCGCATCCTGGCCGACTCGCTCTACATGATGGCGGTGGCCGCCCAGCTCGAGCACGACAGCGCGGCCTGGGGCGAGATGGAGCGCCTGGCCCGGAGGCACGACCGGAACGACCTGGACATCCGGCCCGGGCTCTACGACCTGTGGATGGACTGCCTGCTCCGGGCCGTCGCCCGCCACGACCCCGAGTACTCGCGGGAGATCGAGACCGCTTGGCGCGAGACGCTGGCGGTCGGCATCGAGTACCTCCGCTCGCGGCACTGAGGTCACCCGGCCGCGTTGCGGAGCC
>DAINRN010000307.1:0-2062 GCA_036741815.1 Acidobacteriota bacterium | reverse complement strand
AGCCCGCCTGCTGGGTGACGACCCGGCCGCCCTTCAGGACCACGAAGTTCGGGATGCCGGTCACGCCGTAGCGCTGCGCGAGGGCGGGGTGCGCGTCCGTGTCCACCTTGAGCACGATCGCGCGGCCGGCCTGGTTCTTCGCGGTGCGCTCCACCTCCGGGGCAGCCATCCGGCAGGGACCGCACCAGGCGGCCCAGAAGTCCACGAGCACGGGGACGGCGGCGCGCTGGACCACGTCGTCGAACAGCTCGGGATCCGCCTCGATGGGCTCGGCCGCCGGCGGGATGGGGCCCTTGCACGACCCGCAACGCCCGGTGTCGGCGAGGTGCTCGGCGGGGATGCGGTTGGCCGTCCCGCAGGCCGGGCACTTCCGCACGAGGGCCGCGTTACGGCGCTCGACGGTCACGGCACCGCCTCCGGTATGAAGTCCACGACGGTGTTGGCCACGGTGTCGCGCAGCAGCAGGTTCTTGCCCACGAAGCGGTAATCCAGCTCCTTGGGCAGCTGCGGCATCTTGAGCAGCACCGGGGGAGGCACGGTGGAGACGGGCGCGCCGGCGGAATAGTCGGCGTAGGGCGCGAGCGGGACGTCCCTGGGCTTGACGTCCGGATCCCTGGGCAGTCCCTCGGCCGGCTCCGGGTTGCCTTCAGCGACCTTCTCCCGCGTCTCGGCGGTTCCGGGGCCCTTCAGCTCGGGCGCCAGCAGGCGCTTGAAGAAGGGCTGGATGTTGGCGACGAACACGTGGCCCTGGCGCGGGCGCGGCCCGCTCTTGCGGATGGCGTCGGCCAGGGCTTTCTGGTGCGCCGTGACCGCGGCCGGGTCCGCGCGGTCGGGCAGCTTGGGCAGCCCCGCCTCCGCGCGCTGGTGCAGGTCGACGTAGGCCTTCACGGCGTTCGCGAACTCCGTCAGGCCCTTCGCGTCGGCCGCGGTGGTGGGCGGGGGCGGCGTGGGCAGCGGCGGCGTCGGCGACGCGCTCTTCTGCGGGCGTGCGCAAGGGCCGGCGGCCACCGCCATCAGCCACACGGCCCCCGCCGCCACGACTGTCGCCGGTCCCCGCCGGGCGGTGCGATTCAGGGCCGGCACCGCTGCTTCCCGCCCC
The DNA here is from genome assembly GCA_036741815.1 of Acidobacteriota bacterium. GTDB lineage: Bacteria > Acidobacteriota > Vicinamibacteria > Fen-336 > Fen-336 > DAINRN01. Next base: position 963 of record DAINRN010000307.1, on the reverse strand, counting down.
GCCTCGTCCATGGATTCATTATGGGGCCGGCGGCGGTGCAGGTTGGTTGCGGGGCTCGAGACTCAGCTTTCGGCGGCCCCGCCCGCCGAAGTAGGCGTCGAGGATCCCGTACCCCCACGCCGCCAACAGGAGGAGGCTCGAGACGAGGAGCGTCCCCGTGCGGGCGGCCAGTACCTGGGCGGGAAGCGTCCGCACGACGTCGGCGTCCAGGTCGCCGATGTCCGCCGGCAGCTGGCGCGTCACCTCGGCCGCAGTGGCGATGATCACCACCGCCGCCACCAACAGGGTCAGGCCGATGAGCAACGCGCCCTTCTTGAACTCGCGGTTGTAGAGCTGCCCCGCTCCCGGCCACACGAGGGCGGAGAGGAGGGCCGCGACGAAGCCGCGGTGCATCTGCCGGCGCATCAGAAGATCTTGAGGTTGATGTACTTCTTGGGCTGCTGCCGGATGTCCTCGGCGAGCTTGTTCAGGTTCACGGCCGCCGCGTTCAGGTTGTTGTAGAGGGCGTCGTCCCGGGTGAGCTTCCCGAGCGTGCCCTCGCCCCGGTCGATGCGGCTCATGACGCTCTCCAGGGACCGCGAGGACCGGTCGAGCGTGCTCGTGACCTCGTCGATGCGCTGGGTCAAGGTGTCGAGCCGCTTGATGGTCCGGTCCAGCTCGGGGGCGGTCGTCACCTTCTCGATCCCCGCCGTGGCCCGCTCGATACCCTCCGAGGACTTGCGCAGGCTGCGGTTCAAGTCTAGGAGCTCGCGGCGCTGCTCCCCCACCGTGGCGTTGAGCTGCTGCAGCAGCTTGCGCAGGTCGGCGGTGCTGCCGTGCACGTCGTCGATCGTCTCCTTGGAGAGGAGGGTGTCCATGCGCCCCAGCACCGTCTCCACCTGCCCCGCGATGCGGTTCGTCGTGTCCGCCATCGCCTCTTCGCTCTTGCCGGTGAGGGTGTCGCCGTTCTTCAGGACGCTCTCG
>DAINRN010000306.1:0-5022 GCA_036741815.1 Acidobacteriota bacterium | reverse complement strand
GAGGCCGTTCACCTCTTCGAGCTCGAGGTAGTTGCGGCACAGGCCCTCGAACCTCATCAGCGCGAGCCGCTCGGGCGAGGCCTCGGCCGGACCCCTGGGGCGGCCCGGCCGCCGCGGCGGCATCGTGGCGGAGGCGTCGAGCCTTTGCGTCATGAGCCGGAACTGCGGGCGGAAATCGGCCTTGCCCCAGACGCCGAGGCCGAGGAAGTAGTCGAGCGGCCGGCTCAGGACCTCGGCGTAGCGGTAGAGCTCGGCCACCGACACCGGCCGCCGCCCCTGCTCGATCGCCACCTGTGTGGTTCGGGCCAGTCCCAGCTTCTCGGCGATCACGGCCTGCGTCAGGCCGAGGAACTCGCGCGCCTTCGCGATGCGCTGACCGACCTCGGCGTTCGGCTCCATGTCTGGCTCGAATTCCAGACATGATAGGCACGGGGCCAAGATTCTGTCAACGTGACTAGAGCCCGTCGCTCGCAACACGACAATGGTCTTTCTGCTGAATATGCTGTGGGTTCGGGCCTGCGGACTGGGTTCCGTCGGCCACCGAACGCAACGACGATGACCGCGATGGCTCCCATCCGTTGGCTAAAATATGTCACCTTGGATGACTTTATTGACCGCCTGCCGATGAGGGAATACGATGGGCGAGAGGCAACAGCGCATGGCCAGGCGTCGATCCGGTTCGAAGGTGCGGTACGCGGTCGTCGGGCTCGGACACATCGCCCAGGTCGCCGTGCTGCCCGCCTTCGCCCACGCGCGCCGGAATTCCGAGCTCACGGCGCTCGTGTCCGGCGACCGGGTGAAGCTCCGTGCTCTCGGCCGGAAGTACGGCGTGGACGCGCTCTACTCCTACGAGGAGTACGACGACTGCCTGCGCAGCGGTGACGTGGACGCGGTCTACATCGCGCTGCCCAACCAGCTGCACCGCGACTACGCGGTGCGGGCGGCGCGCGCGGGCGTGCACGTGCTGTGCGAGAAGCCGCTGGCGGTGACCGAGGCGGACTGCAAGGCCGTGATCGCCGCCGCGCGGCGCCATGGCGTCAAGCTCATGGTGGCCTACCGGCTGCACTTCGAGGAGGCCAACCTCAAGGCCGCGGAGATGACGCGCTCGGGAAGGCTGGGAGAGCCGCGGATCTTCGACGCGCTGTTCACCCTCCAGGTGAAGCCCGGGAACATCCGTCTGCAGGACGAGGGGGGAGGGGGGCTGTACGACATCGGGATCTACTGCATCAACGCGGCCCGCGCCCTGTTCGCGGCGGAGCCTACCGAGGTCTTTGCGTCGAGCGCCAGCAGCGGTGACCCGCGCTTCCGCGAGGTGGACGAGATGACGGCCGCGGTGATGCGCTTCCCTGGAGAGCGGCTGGCCTCCTTCACTTGCAGCCTGGGAGCGGCCAACGTGTCCGCGTACCAGGTGGTGGGGACCAGGGGCACGCTCCGGGTGGACCCCGCCTACGCGTACGCGGAGGGCCTCGCACACCAGCTCCAGACCGGCGGGAAGGAAAAGAGGAGGAAGTTCGGGAAGCGGGACCAGTTCGCGGCGGAGCTGCTACACTTCTCCGATTGCGTCCGGCGGGACCGGCAGCCCGAGCCGTCGGGCGATGAGGGCTTGGCCGATGTCCGCGTCATCCGCGCCCTGCTCCGCTCGGCGCGCGCGGGCCGCCCGGTGCGCCTCGGGCCGTTCACGCGCCGCCGGCGCCCGAGCCTGGCGCTTCCCGCCTAGACACTTGCGCCGCGGAGCGAGCCTGCCGGCCCCTGGAACGGAGAGCGAGGGTAGTATTCGAGATGAAGGGCCAAGCCATTCATGGATACGCTGACCCTCGTCCTCCTCGGCGTCATCGCCGTGGCTTCGCTGGCGCAGTCCCTGTCCCTCGTGGCTGTGGCGCTGGCGGGGCAGAGCATCGCCCGCCGCGTGGGCTCGTTCGAGCGGACCCTGGAGCGGGAGATCCAGCCCGCGCTGCGGGAGGCCGCGCGGCTGTCCGGCGGGCTGGTCCAGGTCGCGGAGGTGACGGCGGGCCAGGCGCAGCAGCTCGCGGACGCGTTCGACATCGCCGCCAGGAGCGTGACCCGCACCGGCGCCCTCATCACCGAGGCGCTGCTGCCTTCCGCGGTCAAGGCCGCCAACCTGGTCTCGGTGGCCCGCGCCGCCTTCGAGCTCCTGAACCTGTCGCGGCGCCGGCGGTCCCGCTTCTAGGCCGCCGCCACTCCGCCGCGCCGGCTCCCGCGCGGGAGAGAATGCGTCCGTGAGCCCGCCGTCCCTGCCGGCCGGGCCGCTGCGCGGCGAGCTCCTCAACGTGGAGCGCCTGGAGGAGCACGCCAGGGCCCTGGCCGCCCGCCACACGCTGGCCCGCAAGACCCGTCGCGGCGCCGCGGACTTCCTCTCCCGCCTCGACGACAACGCGCGCGTCCTGCGTCAGACCTATCGCGCCCTGGCGGAGGACGTCCATCGTGGGGAGGCGGTGCCGCCGGCCGCGGAGTGGCTGCTCGACAACTTCCATCTCATCGAGGCGGAGGTCCGTGGAGTACGCCACGACCTCCCGGCGAAGTTCTACCTGGAGCTGCCGAAGCTGGCGCCGCGGGAGCTGGCGGGGAGCGCCCGCGTCCACGCCATGGCCCTGGAGCTCGTCCGTCACAGCGATGCGCGACTGGATTCGCAGCGGCTCACGCGGTTCGTGGCCGCCTACCAGACGGTAGCCCCGCTGACGATCGGCGAGCTCTGGGCGTGGCCCAGCATGCTGCGCCTGGCGGAGGAGGTCCTCGACAGCCGCCAGGGGCGAGCCGCAGCCGACGCGCTCCTGGCGCGCTTCGACGCGGCGGACGACGCCGACGCCATCCCCGCCCTCCCCGAGACCGTGTCCGTGTCCTTCGCCGTGCACATCCTGCAGCGGATGCGCGAGTACGGCCCGCGCCTGTCGCGGCTGCGCTCGCTCCTGGAGGAGCGGCTGGCCGCCCGCGGCCTCAGCCCGGAGGACGCCATCCGCGCGGAGCACCAGCGCCAGGCCACGGGCCAGGTCTCGGTGGCCAACGCCATCACCAGCCTGCGCCTGTGCTCCACCCTCGACTGGGCGCATTTCTTCGAGCGTGTGAGCCTCATCGAGCAGGTGCTGCAGCGCGATCCCGCCGGCGTCTACGCGAGCATGGACTTCGCCAGCCGCGACCGGTATCGACACGCGGTGGAGGAGCTGGCCGAGCCCAACGGCGAGGCCCAGATGCGCGTGGCCCTGCGCAGCGTGGAGAGCGCGCGCCAGGCCGCGGAGAAGGACCCGGCCGACCGCGCCGCCCACGTTGGCTACCACCTGATCGGCAAGGGCAGGCGCGACCTGGAGACCGACGTCGCCTATCACCCCCGGCTGCCCCAGCGTGTGCGCCGCGCGGTCTTCCAGCATGCCACCGTGGCGTACCTGGGCTCGATCGCGGCCATGACCGCGGCCGTGGTGGCAGGGGCCGTGGCCTACGCCCGCGCGGAGGGTGGGGACGATCGGACGCTCGTGCTCGTCGCCCTGTTGGCCCTCCTCCCCGCCAGCGACGTCGCCGTCCAGATCGCGCAGCGCCTCGTGGCGCTCCTCGTCCCGCCGCGGCGCCTGGCCCGGCTCGAGCTTACCTCGGGCGTGCCCGAGGCCGCGCGGACCATGGTGATCTTCCCGACCCTCCTCACCAGCGTGGAAGGCGTGCGCGAGCTGATGGAGCACGTCGAGGTGCAGGCGCTCGGGAACATGGACCCCAACATCCACTTCGCGGTCCTCGGCGATTTCGTGGACGCGCCCGAGCAGCGGATGCCAGGGGACGCGGAGATCCTGGAGGCGGCGCGGGAGGCGATCTCCGGCCTCAACGCCCGCCACGGCCAGGGCCGGGAGGACCGCTTCTTCCTCTTCCACCGCGCCCGGCGCTTCAACCCGGGCGAGGGCGTGTGGATGGGCTGGGAGCGCAAGCGCGGCAAGATCGAGGAGTTCAATCGCCTGCTGCGCGGCGCCGAGGACACGAGCTTCGTCGTCCACGTCGGCGACACATCGATACTGCCGTCGGTGCGCTACTGCATCACGCTGGACAGCGACACGTCGCTGCCGCGCGACGCCGCGCGCACGCTGATCGGCATCGCCACGCACCCGTTGAACCGGCCCCACTTCGAGCCGCGCCTGCGCCGCGTGACCGAGGGCTACGGGATCCTGCAGCCGCGGGTGAGCGTGACCATGTCCAGCGCGTCGGGCTCGCTCTTCGCGCGCCTGTACGCCGGGCACACCGGGGTCGACCCCTACACCACGGCCGTCTCCGACACCTACCAGGACCTCTTCGGCGAGGGCATCTTCACGGGCAAGGGCCTTTACGACGTGGACGCCTTCATGGCGGCCCTCGAAGGCCGGGTGCCCGAGAACGCGCTCCTCTCGCACGACCTCTTCGAGGGGCTCCACGCGCGGGCGGCGCTGGTCAGCGACGTGGAGGTGGTGGACGACTACCCCTCGAGCGTGCTGGCCCATGCGCGCCGGCAGCACCGCTGGGTGCGCGGCGACTGGCAGATCCTCTTCTGGCTGTTCCCGGTCGTCCCCACGCGCGGCGGGCTCGAGCGCAACCGGCTGCCCATCATCAGCCGCTGGAAGGTGCTCGACAACCTGAGGCGGAGCGTGGTGGCCCCGGCCGTCCTCCTCCTGCTGGCGTCCGCCTGGACGGTGCTTCCCGGGCGGCCGGAGGCGTGGACGGCCGCCGTCCTGGCCGCGCTGGGCTTCCCCGTCTACGCGCTGCTGCTCCAGGCGATCCGGGGGCCCCAGCCGGACCACCCGGCGTCCGTCTTCCTCAGGCACCTCGCCGAGGACCTGGAGACCGCGCTGGCCCAGGCGCTGCTCACGCTGACGTTCCTGGCCTATCACGCCTACGACATGCTGCACGCGATCGTGCTCACCCTGGTGCGCATGGTGGTGACGCAGCGGCGGCTGCTCGAGTGGGAGACCGCCGCGGCGGCGGCGTCCCGCGCGGCCTTCGTGGCGGGCGCGGGCGGCCGGCAGTTGTTCGTGGCGGAGATGATCGCCAGCCCGGCCA
>DAINRN010000305.1:0-5022 GCA_036741815.1 Acidobacteriota bacterium | reverse complement strand
CGCGTCCGGCCACCGGCGCACCGCCTCCTGCACCACGCCCGGGGCGGCGACGGCGGCGGCCCCGAACACGAGGCGCTCCGCGCCGCGCTGGCGGTAGCGCATGGCGTTCTCAAGGACGCGCAGACCGCCGCCGACGTCGACGGGTATGTCCACCGCGTCGATGACGTCGGCCAACACGTCGAACTGGGGCTGGCCGGAGATCGCCGCGTCCTTGTCCACGAGGTGAAGGCGGACCGCCCCTTCCTCCTGCCAGCGCCGCGCCACCGCCACGGGGTCGCTGCCGTAGACCTTTTCCTCCTGCAGCTCGCCCTGCTTGAGCCGCACGACCTTTCCGCCGCGTATGTCCATCGCGGGTACGACGATCACGCCCGCCCTCCGCTCATGCTCAGCTGCCCACGTAGCGGGCGTAGACGCCGCGGGCCTGGGCCGCGTCCCGCACGCCCTTGACGATGGCCCGGCCGTCGGCGAAGACCACCAGCTCCGCGTCCTTCCCCACGAAGCGCACCAGGTGCTCGTTGGCGGTGACGGATCCCGCGGGGGCGAGGCGGGCGGCCAGGGCCGCGAGGTCCACGCGCGTCCCGCGCGGCGCGCGGACCTGGACGGCGTCGCGGCCGCACAGGACCGCGGACGCCCCCACCGCGCCCTTGACCGCGTAGTCGTAGCGTCCCTCCGTGCACGCCGGACACCACGGCGGGCGTCCGCGAAGGTCCATGACCTCGAACACGCCCTGCCACAGGTCCACGCTCACCACGCCGGGCAGGAGCGACTCCGTCCGTCCGGCCAGGACCTTCAGGGCCTCGCCGGCCTGGATGCCGGCCACCACGTGGACGATGGGGGCCACCACCCCCGCGGTGTCGCAGGTCGGGCCCGAGCCCGGGGCCGGCATCTCCTCGAGCACGCAGCGCAGGCAGGGCGAGACGCGGGGCCGCACCAGCAGGGCCAGGCCGTAGGCGCCCACGCAGGCCCCGTAGACCCAGGGGATGCCGTCGCGCACGCAGACGTCGTTGACCAGGAACCGGGCCTCGAAGTTGTCGGTCCCGTCCAGGACGACCTGGGCCCCCGCCAGCAGCTCGTCCGCGTTCTCGGTCGAAAGGTCGGACACCACTCCCTGCACGCGCACGTCGGAGTTGATCGCGCGCAGCTTCGACTCCGCGGCCACCGCCTTGGGCATCCCCCGCCGGGCGTCGCTCTCGTCGAAGAGCGACTGTCGCTGCAGGTTCGATTCCTCGACGTAGTCGCGGTCGATGACGGTCAGGCGGCCCACGCCCGCACGGGCCATCATCTCGGCCAGGGCCGATCCCAGAGCGCCGCAGCCCACCACCACCACGTGCGCGGCGCGGATCCTGGCCTGGCCCTCGGGACCGATGCCCGCGAACAGCTCCTGGCGCGAGTACCGCCCCGCGGCCACCGGCGCCTCGCCGGTCGTCACTCCCGTTGCTCCCGCGCGATGCGCTCGGCGGCCGCCTTCATGGCGTCGAGCGGGGCCTCGAGGCCGGTCCAGACCTCGAACTGCGGGACGGCCTGCGCCAGGAGCATCTCGAGGCCGTCGATGGTCGTGCAGCCGGCGGCCCGCGCCTCGCGCAGCAGCCGCGTCTCCAGCGGGTCGTAGACCATGTCCAGGACGATGGTGCCGGGCCGGTGGAACGTCTCCGGCACCGGCGTCTCCGTGGCAGCGGCCGCGGACCCGACGGGGGTGGCGTTGATCAGGATGTCCCAGGCCTGCCGCGGAAGGTCGGCCAGGGCGCCGTGGGCGCAGCCCACCGCGGCCGCGGACTCCGCGGCCTGGCGCGACTTGCGGGCCAGGAGCGTGACGCGCGCGCCCTTGCCGCGCAGCGCGAGGGCCGCGGCCCGCGCCGCCCCTCCCGCGCCCAGGATGACCACCGCCTTCCCCTTCAGCTCGCCGCGCTTCTTCAAGGGGCCCACGACCCCGATCCCGTCGGTGGTCGAGCCGCGCAGCGTCCCGCCCTCCACCACGACCGTGTTCACGCTTCCGCACAGGGCCGCGGACTCCTCCACCTCGTGGAGGTGCGGGAGGATCGCGACCTTGTAGGGGCGGGTCACGCTGAAACCGGCGAGGTCGAGGGCGGGCAGGGCCCGCAGGAAGGGCTCGATGGCCTCGGCCTGGAGGGGGACGTAGACCGCGTCGAGCTTCCGGGCCGCGAAGGCCTGGTTGTGCAGCACGGGCGAGAGGCTCCGCCGGGCGGTGCCGCCGAGGATCCCGTAGACCCGCGTGGTCGCGCTGACCTCGCGTACCCGGTAGACCTCGGCCATCGTCTCCACGGGCAGCTGGCCCGAGGCGGCCGCCAGGCCGGGGGCCGCCGAGGCGTACACGAAGGGGGCCCCGTAGCGCCCGCCGATGAGCCGGGTCACGATCCCCAGCGGTCCGAGCGCGATGGCCACCAGCGGCTTGCCGCCCTTCGCGCTCACGCGCGCGGCGAACGCCAGCAGCCGCCCTACGTCCGCCACCGAATGGGGCGTGACCGCGATCTTCACGACGTCGGCGCCGCGCTCGCACATGCGCGCGTACAGGCTGTCGAGGTCCTGGGGCGTGGCCTCGAGGTCGTGGTAGGAAAGGATGAGGCCGCTGCCGGACTTCTCCATGGCCACGTCGATGAAGTCGCTGCGGTACTCCAGGTCGACGTAGTCGAAGCCCCTCTTCACCGCCTCCAGGAGGAGCATCCGCCGCTGGGTCTCGCCGTCGCCCCAGCGCCCGCCCTCGGCCACGGGGCGGCAGGCGAAGACGATGGGCCGCTTGCGCGCGCGCAGGATCTCGAGCATGTCCAGGTCGGCGACCAGGTCGCCGCGCACCTCGAACATGTCCGCCAGGCCGGCGAGGGAGGCCATGCGGTCGATGACTCCCCTCGTCGTGTCATCCGTCAGGCTGACGCAGATCAGGGCCACGTTTCCCCGCCGGTCTAAATCAAAAAAGCCTCTTCAGGATCCCTGAAGAGGCCTTCTCGCCCGTCCGATCTCTCCAGGAAACCCGTGACCGGGCCTCCCGGCCCGGCTTAACGGTAGAGGTTGTAGATCGGACGCCAGCTCCGAGCCACCACCTGCATTTGATCGACGTTCGCGGTAATGGAGGAAGCCATGATCGTTCGCCCTGCCGAGTTGGCACTATAGGTTCCGCTCCGGCGGCCTGTCAAGCCAGCCGCGCGGCGGCACGTTCGTGGGCCTATACTCGGGCCCGCGGAGCCGGGGCGGTGCCGTCCCCCCCGGAGGATCACGCATGGCGCGACAAGCCGTTCGGACAGGCCCCCTTCCGCATGGGCCGGCGGAGGTGGACCCTCCTGTCCGCGCGGCGTGCGTCGCCGCCGGCCTCCTCGTCGCGCAGCTGGTGGCGGCCAAGGCCACCCGCGACGCGTTCTTCCTCTCCAACTTCCCCGTCACCACGCTGCCCCTGGCCTCGGGGCTGACGGCGGCCCTCTCGCTGGGCGGCGTGCTGGCTGTCTCCCGGGCCATGCCCCGCTGGTCTCCTCCCGTGACCATGCGCTGCGCCCTGGCCTTGAGCGCCTTCCTTCTCTGCGCCGAGTGGTCGCTGGCCCTCGCCTCACCACGGGCGGCCGCGCTTGCCGTCTACGCGCACGCGGGCGTCTTCGGAGCGACGCTCGTCTCCGGCTTCTGGTCGGTGATCAACGAGCGCTTCGACCCGTATACCGCCCGCCACGTGATTGCCCGCATAGGAACAGGGGCATCGCTCGGCGGCGTGCTGGGAGGTCTATTGACCTGGCGGGCGTCGGGCGTGATCGGCGTGCCCAACATGCTGCTGCTCCTGGCGGCGATCACGCTGGCCTGCCTGGCCGTGCTGGAGCGGCTGCCCCACGCAGCCCCTGCACGGCCCGCCGCGGCCGCGGCCGACGCACCGGGCCCCCGGTTCGCGCTCGGTCTCATCCGTCGGCACCCCTACCTCAGCAACCTGGCGTTGCTGGTGTCGCTCTGCGCGGTCACCGAGACCACCCTGGACTATGTGCTGAGCGCGGCGGTGACGAGCCGGTACACCCGCGGGGGGCCGTTGATCTCGTTCTTCGCGCTCTACCATACGGCCGTCGGCGTCCTCGCGCTGGCCCTCCAGACGATCGTGACCCGCCGGTCCCTGGAGCGCCTGGGTCTTGGCGGCAGCCTGGCGGTCCCGCCCGCGGTCGTGGCCGTGGGAGCCGCGGTGGCCGCCGCCGTCCCGGGGCTCTGGCCGCCGGTCGCCGTGCGCGCAGCCCAGGCGGTGCTGCGGAGCTCCGTCTTCCGCTCAGCCTACGAGCTGCTCTATATGCCGCTGCCGCCGGAGCAGAAGCGGCCGACCAAGGCCCTGATCGACGTGGGAGCGGACCGGCTGGGCGCCATTGCCGGCAGCGCGGTCGTGCTGTTGGCCCTGCTCTTCCCGGCACGAACCACCCTGCTGCTCTTGATGCTGGCGAGCGTGCTCGCCGTGGGCACCGCAGCTCTGGCGCGGCGGCTGCAGACGGGGTACGTCTCGGCCCTGGCCGAGAGCCTGCGCGCCGGCACGGTGCAGCTCGATCCGGGCGACGTCATGGATCCCGCGACGCGGGCCCTGCTCACGAGCGCCGGCCCTCCCGAGCGGCCCACAGCGGCCGAGCCCGCGGAGACCGAGCCCGCTCCGCCTTCGGAGGCGGCGTCCGAGCCCCTGCTCGACGCGGCGGCCGCACTGCGCTCAGACGACCGCGACCGGATCGAGCGCGTCCTCCGCGACCCGGCCATGGCCCTGGAGCTGGTGCCGCTCGTGGTGCCGCTTCTCGGCCGCGACGACCTGTTCTCCGAGGCCGTGGCCTCGCTGCGGAGGGTCGGCTCCCGCTGCACGGGTCAGCTCGTGGACGTGCTCCTCGATCCGCGGCAGGACCCCGTGGTGCGGCGGCGCGTGCCGAGGGTCCTGAAGACCGTGGCCACGCAGCGCGCCGCGGACGGCCTGCTGGCGGCGCTCCAGGACGGCCGCTTCGACGTACGGTACCGCTCGGCACAGGCCCTCGCCCGCCTGCGCCAGCAGGACCCGTCGCTGATCGTGCCTCCGGCCAT
>DAINRN010000304.1:0-5041 GCA_036741815.1 Acidobacteriota bacterium | reverse complement strand
ACCGCGTCCGCCCCCGCACGCTCGACGAGATCCTGGGGCAGGACGAGGTCCTGGGCGAGGGCAAGCCCCTGCGCCGCGCCATCGACGCCGACTACGTGCGCTCTCTCATCCTGTGGGGCCCGCCCGGCTCGGGCAAGACCACGCTGGCCCATGTCATCCGCCGCTTGACCCGCGCCCACTTCGAGTCCATGAGCGCGGTGCTCACGGGGGTCAAGGAGCTGCGCGAGGTCCTGAAGGACGCCGAGGTGCGGCGCAAGCGCGAGGCGCGCCGGACCATCGTCTTCATCGACGAGATCCACCGCTACAACAAGGCGCAGCAGGATGCGCTCCTGTCCCACGTCGAGTCCGGCGACGTGGTCCTGATCGGCGCCACCACCGAGAACCCGTCGTTCGAGGTCAACGCCGCGCTGCTCTCACGCTGCCGCGTGGTGGTCCTGAAGCCGCTCGACGAGCAGCAGCTCGCGCAAGTGATGCGCCGCGCGCTGGCCGATGCCGAGCACGGCCTGGCCTCCATGAGCCCGGAGGTCTCCGACGACGCCGTCGCGTTCCTGGCCCGCGCCTCGGACGGGGACGCGCGCACCGCGCTGAACGTCCTGGAGATGGCGGTCACGACCGCGGTCCCGGGAGAGGACGGCGTCCGCCGGGTGGACATGCAGGCCATGCAGCAGGCCTTCGCGCGCAAGGCCCTGCTCTACGACCGCGCGGGCGAGGAGCACTTCAACCTGATCAGCGCGCTGCACAAGTCCATCCGCAACTCCGACGCGGACGCGGGCCTCTACTGGCTGGCCCGCATGCTGGAGGCGGGCGAGGACCCGCTCTACGTGGCCCGGCGCCTGGTGCGCTTCGCCTCCGAGGACGTGGGGATGGCGGACCCCCAGGCCCTGGTCCAGGCCATGGCCGCGCAGCAGGCCGTCCATTTCGTCGGCATGCCCGAGGGGGCCCTGGCCCTGGCCCAGCTCGTGACCTACCTCTCCGCCGCGCCCAAGAGCAACGCCCTCTACGTCGCCTACGGCGAGGCCTGCGGGGACGCCATGAACACGCGCGCAGAGCCCGTCCCCCTGTGGATCCGCAACGCGCCCACGCCGCTCATGAAGGACCTCGGCTACGGAAAGGGATACGCCTACGCCCACGACGAGGCCGAGGGCGTGGCGGGCATGGATTGCCTGCCCGGGAACCTCCACGGCCGGCGCTACTACCGTCCCACGGGCCGCGGCGACGAGGCGCGGACGGGCGCCCGCCTGGAGGAGGCCCGAGCCATACGCGAGGCGAAGAAGGCAGAGCCGCGCGGATGACCGCGGCGAAGAAGCGGATCCTCGCGGTCGACGACGATCCCACGGCGGTGGGCGCGCTGCGGCAGATCCTCACGCAGAGGGGCTACGAGGTAAAGGTCGCCCACAGCGGCGAGGAGGCCCTGGCCGTGCTCGAGGACGCGGACGAACACTTCGACCTCGCCATCCTCGACGTCTCCATGCCGGGCATGTCGGGCTACGACCTCTGCCGCAAGCTCCGCCAGGACACCCGCACGGTGGACCTCCCCGTGATCTTCCTGACCGCGAAGGCCCTGCTCATGGACATGGCCGAGGGCGAGGACGCGGGCAGCGACCTGTACCTCATCAAGCCCGTGCTGGCCACCAAGCTCGTCAGCATGGTGGCGATGTTCCTCTCCGAGGACGCCCCGCTGGCCAAGAAGCGCTCCTCGCCGCTCCCGAAGACCTAGCTCAGCCGGCCCGGGCCAGCTGCCGGACCTCGTCCCCGCCGGGCGCGGCCGGCATCAGCATCAGGCACCCCACGTAAAGCACGACCGTGAAGAACGAGATGTAGCCGGTGGCGGGGGCGAAGGCGGGGACGTCCAGCGTCCCCAGCGACACGCCCTGCAGCAGGGCCGCCGCCACCCGGCCCATCCATCCGGTCTCCGCGGGTTGGAGGCCCGCCAGGAGCATGTGCTTGAGGGCGAAGGCGGTGCCGAAGAGCACGGCCAGGCTGCGCAGCAGCCGCGCCGGGTCGAAGGGCGCGAACTGGTTGTTCCACAGCGTCCAGAGGAAGAAGAACGAGAAGAGCCAGTGCAGGAGGCCCTGCTCGGGCAGGACGGAGTTGAAGGCCTGGGCCGAGGCCGCGAAGAGGGCCGCGAGCGTGAGGATGTGGGCCAGGTTGCCGAGCAGCGGCCGGTCGGCGCGGACCCAGGCCGAGGGCCGGACGAGGCCGCCCCGCACGAAGAGGGCCATGAGCAGGCCGGCCAGGACCAGCGTCACGAGCGGCGGCGCCACGAAGAGGAAGGCGTGATCGGCCGCGGCCACGCGCAGCCCTCCCAGGAGCGCCACCGTCAGCAGCAGCATGGGCAGCACGACGTAGTGGATGAACGCCCGCTGCCCGCGCGGGTCCGTCACTTCCGCGGTTCCAGGAGCTTCAAGGGGTTGAGGTCGCCCATGTGCCGCTCCGTACCCTGCTCCAGCTCCGCCTGCAGCTCCGCGGCGGTGTGCATCTGCAGGGTCGGGTCGGCCACCACAAGCGGGACCGCGGGGCTCGCGGCGATGGCGCGGTTGACGGCCACGATCCCCTGACGGTAGAGCACGTCGTCCTTGTAGACGCGGCCCCAGCCCTCGCGATAGAACGCGTAGGCGATGTAGAACTGTGTGCGAGGGTCGCGCTGGGCGGGATCGGCGCGGCCCCATTCGTCCCGCGCCGCCCGGAACTGCTCCGAACGGAAAAGCCTCAGGCCGGCGTCGAACCGCGCCTGGTCGACCTGGTACGTGCCCGCCGCCACCCGGGCCCCCGTGGCCACCTCTCCCAGCGAGCGCGGGGCGGTGGCGTAGAGCCAGGCGATCACCGCGCCGTAGGCGAGGGTCGAGACGATCCCCAGGCCCTGGAACACGGACTCGCGCATGGAGCCCGCGCTACTTCCCCCCAGCCGCCTGCGCCCCGCCCGTCACCACCAGCGCGAACACGGCGTCCTCGATGGCGCGCGTGAGGCGGTTGGCGTCCTGGTTGATCTCCGCCGCCGTGACCTCCACCGTCCAGGTGCCGGCCTCGGGGGCGGGCACGATCACGTTCTCCAGGGTGTCTTTGGTGTTGGGGCTGCCGCCGGGGGTGGAGGCCGTGCCCGCCAGCAGGCCGTTGTTGCCGTGGTAGACGGTGGCGGAGGGCGACGTGACGCGCAGGCTCAGGTCGTTGATGCGGTGCAACGACGACGAGGTCGTCCCCGGCGGGTCCGGGTAGGACATCGTCACGCGGAGCTCGCTCTCGCCGGGCAGCACCTCGATGGCGTAGGTAGCCGTCTGGCCGACGGTCAGCCGCTTCGTCTCGTCGATCACGAAGCTGCGGGCGGCCCGCTCGCGGGCGGCCCGGGCGCTGGCCCGGCCCCAACCCTGGTGGACGCGGGTCAGGTCGGCCGCGGGCCCGGAGAACGGGTACTGCTGCGCGCTGTTCACGAGCAGGGCCTTGATGGTGGACGCGTGGGGCTGGCGCTCGAAGACCGTGTTGCCCTGCGGATCGGTGCCCCACACGTTCTCCGACCACATCTGGACGATCAGCCCCAGGACGCCCGCCGTCTCCGGCGTGGCCGCGGAGGTCCCGCCGAAGGAGGACGTATAGCCGCCGCCCGAGTTGGTGGTGAAGATGCTGTCGTACCAGTAGCTCACGTCCGGCTTGATGCGCCCGTCGGCGGCCGGACCGATGGAGGCCCCGTTGTTCCATTTGTCGTCCGCAGTGGGCAGGGTGTTGAAGTGGTAGATGCCGCCCACCGCGATGATGTTCTTGGCCCAGGCCTGCGGGCGCGAGAGCTGGCTGCCGGCGTTTGATTGGGACTGCGTGATCGCGATGTCGAGCTGCCAGATGATGTCGTCCATCTGCGAGGAGATGCTCGTGTACTGCGTGGTGAGAGCGTCGCCCCACGAGTTGGTCTGGAACGACGCGTAGTAGGGCGCCTGCTTGAGCTGCAGCGTATGCGCGAAGCGGTCGGTCAGGAAGTCGAAATCCGCGAAGATGCCCTGGGAGGGGCAGCCCGTGGAGCTGGGCATGTGGCCCGTGGCCTGGCCGTTCCCGTCGCCGTCCCGGTCGCCGTTGCCGAAGACGATTCCGTAGGTGCTCGTGCCGTGGCTCGCCACGCTGGTGGTGCCGTGCAGCAGGATGCCGTCGAAGTCGGGGTGCGTCTGCTGCACTCCGTCGTCCAGGACCTCGCCGCGCACACCCTGGCCGCAGATCCCGTAGTTATCCTCCAGCCAGTCCGCGCCGGAGTCCTGGCGCACGAGGTCCATGTCCGGCTCGGGCGGCGACCAGCGGTCGATCCACATCACCTCGTCGTGCGCGGCCAGGCGCAACAGCTGGTCCGGGTCGGCCCACAGCTCGAGGATGTGCCCGCTCGGGTACCACGCGGCCGGGCGGGCGCCCCAGGATCGGGCCGCGGCCAGGATGCGCGACTTGCCGTCGGGCCCCCACGCGAAGGCCATGGTCCGTACACGCCGCGGAGAGCGGTCGCCGGGCGCGAGGACCCAGTCGCTCAGCTCGCGCTCCAGGCGATAGGCGGGGTGATACGGCTCCACCCGCTCCACGATGGCCAGCCGGGCCACCGCGGGCACGAGCGCGGGATCCATGCGCACGATGTGCGCGTTGTGGGGGAAGAAGTTCAGGACCTCCGCCCCGAGGTCGGCCAGGGCTTGCCGCCATTCCGGCAGGCCCACCGAGCGGAACTGCACCAGGAAGAGGCGGCCGGCCGGCGGCAGGCTCAGCGCGGGCGGGACCGGCGGCATCGGCTGGCCCGGCAGGACGTCGCCGCCGTGCAGCTTCAGAGGGGCGCCGAAGCCCTGCGGGGCCGACCAGCTCCGGCCGCCGTCGCGGCTGTAGGAGGCCCAACGGTCGTCGTCCTTCTCGCTCCACGTCACGAAGGCTGCCGTCTCCCTGGGGTCCCAGCCGGCGGCGACCGGTATAACGGCGCCCACCCCCTCCTTCAGGAGGTGCCGCACGGCCACGCCGTCGGGCGTCACCACCTCGACGAACAACCCGCCGCGGGTCGGGGCGCGATCGACGACCAGCCGGGGCGGGCCGAGGG
>DAINRN010000303.1:0-5070 GCA_036741815.1 Acidobacteriota bacterium | reverse complement strand
TCCCGATGGCCGCGATCGAGAGGGCCACGGGCATCCAGGCCCAGAAGCCCGGCCGCGTGGACGTCCCCGCAGGGAAGAACGCATGGAAGACCGCGCCCCACAACGCGGCACTGGCCAGGGCGCCCATGATGACGACGCCGCTCCGCGCCATCGTGACCTTGCCCGCCGCCCGGGCCAGCCGCCAGGCGAGCCACGCGCCGAGCACGGCCAGGCCGAGGTCCGTGAGCACGACGTCGGCGTCGTGGATGCCGAAGGCCGGCGGCGAGGTCACGGCCCCCGCACCTGCAGGGCTCGGACCGGCTGGTCCGAGATCACGCCGTAGGGCCGCTTCGCCAGCGCCGCGCGGATCTCCGGCTCCTCGTCCACGGTCCAGATGAAGGCCGGCCAGCCCTCGGCGATCAGCCGCGCGGTGACGGCCTCATCCACCTCGTGGTTGATGCTGAGCAGGTCGGGGCGGACGATTTTGCGGATGGCGCGGCGGATCCACTCCTGCCGCAGCGGCCAGGGCAGGTCCACACGATCCTGGGGCGGGATCTCGGCCAGCAGCTCCGGGTTCCAGTTCGTGTCCATGAAGATGAGGGCCGTGCGCACGGCGGGGTCCAGCCGCTTCAGGCGGTAGAGCACCAGCGGATTGAACGAGCTGAGCACGACGTCCCGATGGGCGTCGTGCTTGCGGATGATCTCCACCGCCCGCTCCTCGATTCCGGTGCGCGCGGGACCCGGCACCTTCAGCTCCACCATGAGGATCTTCCCACGGCCCTTCACCGTCTTCAGGAAGTCCTCGAAGGTCCGGACGTAGGCTCCCTGCACGGCGCCGTCGTACTTGGGGCCCAGGTCGAGGGCCAGCATCTCGGCCAGCGTCTTGTCCCGGACCCGGCCCGTGCCGGAGGTCAGCCGGTCCACGCTCAGGTCGTGGAAGATGACCAGCTCGCCGTCCTTCGTGAACTGGCCGTCCACGTCCACGCCGTCCACGCGTGCCTCGAGGGCGCGCTCGACGGCATACAGGCTGTTGTCGGGCCCCAGGGCGCCGAAACCGCGATGGGCGAAGACGAGCGGCCGCGAGGGCCGTATGACGAGCGTGCCGGGATACGGCGGCTCGTAGAGGAACAGGTACGCGGCCCCGAGGACGACCAGCAGGGCGACAACCCGAGGCCAGCGGCGGCGGCGCGGCGGCATGTCAGCGCGGTTGGGAGTGCCCATAGCGCTCGTAGAAGTGGCTGGAGAAGGTCTCGTCCGGGTCGTAATGCCGCTTCCGCTCGAAGGCGCGAGCCGCGCCCGGGTACGCTCGATGGAGCTGCTCCGGCGTCGGGTAGAGCTGATAGGTGAGGTAGTAGGTGCCGCCGTTCTCCAGCGCGGCGTCGACGAGACGGCGGGTCGTGGCCTCGGCCCGCGACTGCTCCGCGGCGCACAGCCCCACGTTGCTCATCTGGATGACGGCCAGGGCGTCGCGCTCCGGCGCGTAGGCGAGCGCCGGCGTCGCGTTGGCGGTCACGTAACGGACGGTGGAGCTCAACACGTTGGGCTTGTCGGCCACCAGGATGTCGCGGAACCGGTCCATGAACGGCACGAAGCGCTCCACAGGCACGAAGTACTCCTGGATGATGTCCGTGTCCCGGCGCGAGTGGTAGTCGAGCAGCTCCAGCGGCGCCAGCGGCGGACGCATGGAGTTGTTCCGGGAGACGACCCGGGCCTGGCCCGCGCCCAGCTCGATCTTCTTCTGGAGCCTCCAGCGCAGCGCCTTCGCCCAGTCGAACCGGCGCGAGAGGCCGAAGAAGAAGCGGTCGCGCGCCACGTGCGCCTCTTCCGTGAGGCCGAAGGCGCCGGTCGAGCCGGGGCGCGCATGCCGCCAGGTCACGACCACCATCTCGCGCAGGAACGAAGCCGGGTCGGGGTCGATCGACGGCCGCGCGAGCATCAGCACAACCTCGGGGTCGGCCAGGATGCGCGGCAGGTGGGCGGGGAACTCGCGGTAGTCCATGGAGACGGCCGACTGTTCGTACAGCTCGTCCCTGGTGACGCGCAGGGTCACGTCGAGGATCACGCCGTACAGGCCGTACCCGCCGATCACCAGCGAGAACAGCTCGGGATTTTCGTCGCGGCTCACGGACGCCACGCTGCCGTCGGCCAGGAGAAGCCGAAAGCCCTCGACCACCTCGACCACCTGGGTGACGTCCACGTCGCGCCCGTGGGCGTTGGCGCTCAGCGTCCCGCCCACGGTGAAGATGTTCGAGGACTGCATCACCTTGACCGCCAGGCCGCGCGGCGCGATCGCGCGCTGCACCTCGTCCCAGGTGGCCCCGCTCTCCACGGTGATCGTCATGCGGTCCGGATCGACGGCGAGGACACGGTTGAAGCCGCGCATGTCGAGCACCACCCCGCCGGGGTAGTAGGTGTGGCCACCCTGGCTGTGCCGACTCCCGGAGATCGACACCTTGAGCCCGCGCCGCCGAGCTTCGGCCAGGGCCGCCTTGAGCCGGTCGACGTCGCGGATCGTCTCGACGCGGTCCACCCGCGAGGGGCGGAGCCGCGCGACGTCGGCCCGGACGAGGGGATCCTCGCTCCGGAAGAGGTCGCCGTACGAGACGGCGAACGTGCTGGCGTAGAGGCCCAGGGTCAGGACGACCGCGGCAACCAACCACGCCGCCCGCCTTCCCGGCCTCATCCGGCCCCAAGCGTCGATTCCGCGCAAGGTGCGCGGATGATATCAGCGCCGGCGCGAGCGGCTGGGGCCTCGGGCGGCCCGGGTGGCCGGCGGGAGCTGCGTGGGTGCCTGGCAGCGCCAGGCCCCGACGATCAGACCGCGCAGCTGGGCCTTCGTGACAGCCGGCTGCCGCACCAGCACCGCGGGGAACCCGTTGCGAGGACGTCGGCCCGCGGCCCGCGCGGCTTCCTGGGTCGCAGGCGCTCCAGCCAGACCCACACGAAGCC
This sequence comes from Acidobacteriota bacterium, assembly GCA_036741815.1. Classification (GTDB taxonomy): domain Bacteria; phylum Acidobacteriota; class Vicinamibacteria; order Fen-336; family Fen-336; genus DAINRN01. Next base: position 2,142 of record DAINRN010000303.1, on the reverse strand, counting down.
CTTCGCCTTGCCCTTGTTCAGGACGCTGAAGGGCGAAACGGCCGCCCGGCTCCTCGAACGCTCCCGGCAGCGACCGCGCGACCCGGCGGACGTCGTCCTGGTCGGCCATGCACCGAGATTCAGGCGCGAAGGCTCTGTTCAAACTGCAGGCGCGTCACGGCGCCGATGGCGCGGCGCACGTCGCCTCGCGCCTGGTCGGCGAGCACGGTGGTGGTTGGTGCGCGCAGGCGCAGCCCCAACGCAGTGGTGTGCCTGAGAAGAATCCGCCGCATCTCCTGCGGCGTGGGCGGACCGATCTCGATGACCTTCCCCCCTTTCAACCTCTCGACGGCCTCGGCCAGAACCTGGATCCGCGCGACCGCGCCGCCGCTCGCGCAGGCGACACGCCCACCTCGATCAACGAGGGTTTGGAACAGGCGGCCCACCTCGACCTGCGTCCTCGCCTTATCGGACAGGACGTGAAGGTCGTCCACCACCAGCAAATCAGCCGGCGGAAGTGGGAAGCGAGACGATCCTTCGGCCAGACCCGCCAAGAGCCGCTGGATCAGGTCGGCGGCGGTCATCTGGATGATCAATCCGCTCCGCGACTGCCGAAACGCACGAGCGACGATCGCCCGGAGCAGGTGCGTCTTGCCCACGCCCGGCGGGCCGCAAAGCAACAGGAGCCGAGGGGCATCCGACTGCGCCCCGGCAAGAGCCGTCGCAAGCCCGAATGCGACCGCGGACGTCGGACTGGGCACGAAGGCCTCGAAAGTCTGGTCGGGGCGCAGGCGCACGGCGAGTTCCTATCTCTTGACCGAGGGCTTGATGCGGTGCTCCAGCCGGCGGACATCCTCGTGCAGCCGCTCCACCCTGGCCTTCAAGTCCTGCACCTCGACCCGGAGCGGGTACTTTTCCTCCACGGCGATCATCTCCTCGAGTCGCTCCTCGACGCGGCCGAGCCGCGTACGCAGCTCCACCACCATCGCCTCGAGGTGGTCGAGCCGCCCCTCGAGTCCTTCTACTCGTTCCTCCACCCGTTGGAGGCCCACCTTGATCATCTCGTATTCGATCTCGAGCCGATCGAGACGTTTCAGAACGACGTCATGGAGCGTCTGCATTTCGTCGCGCAGACGAGTCTCGGCGCCCTGGACGGTGTTGCCGACGATCCGCTCGATGTCGGGCAGGATCACCTGGCGATGGAACTGCGCGAGAGCGATGAGGGTGAGGGGCTGGTCGGACATCGGCCGATGCTACTCCTTCCTTCGTGGCCCGGACCATGGAAATCGTGGTCCGGGTATCGGCCGGAAGGGGAGAGCGACCAGCCGACCCGAGGCTAGCTCAGGCGAGCGCCGGTGCGGGTCCGATGTCGGGACAGGGTCACTCCGGGACGGTGGTCGCCTTACCCTCGCTCGGCGACGGCCCGACGCCGCAGCGTCCCCACACGCCCTGCCGGCTCAGCGCCAGGAGGCCGATCGGTCCCTCACCTGAGGGGATAGACGAATGAGGGGCGCGGATATTGTAGAAAAACCGAGACCTGCCCTTAGAGCGGCTTGACGCGAAGGAGCCTCTACTCCGGCAGGACTGCCGGGATCGCCTGGCGCCCATGGCGCCGATACACATCCCGGAACTCGGCATCGATGGTGAGCAGCACGCAGTCGCCGTGAAGCTCCGTCAGGCGGACAAGGCAGGCGTCCGCAAGGTCCATGGGCACGTTACCGTAGCGGGCGAGCAGCTTCTTCACCGCGGGCCCCTCCGCCTCGAGCCGGAACGGTGTGCTGAGGACCCCGCGCGTGAGGAGCTCGATCGCCTTTTCCGGGCCACCGGTCAATCGGCGAAGCAGGTAGGCGGCCTCCGAAAGCACGGCTTCGCACGTCACGAGGGGGGCGCGAACCGTCGCGAACGTCTCCACCGCCCATTCATGATGGCGATCCCGGCGGTTCAGGAAGGCCACGATCGGTCCCGTGTCCACGAGGGTCGTCAAGAGCGGCCGTAACCGCGGAGGCGGCGCCGATTCGAGGAAAGGTCAGTCGACCCCGAGAGGCTGCCCGCGAGATCACTCGCCAGATCGAGACAGGAGCCGCCGAGCGGCGCGTCGCCGTCCAGGTGTTTCTGCAGAGCCTCCCGGACGAAGTCGGACTGTGTCCGGCTGCGCCTGCGGAC